>NZ_JANCLM010000043.1:0-52478 GCF_024259445.1 Pseudomonas sp. DVZ6 | reverse complement strand
AGGCGGCTTTGGTTACTTTGGCCGCGGACGGCGAGTTAAGACCAAAGTAACCCGCCGTAAGGGCGGAAAGGTGAATAAGCGTCGACATCACAAATGAATGCGCATACAACTTCCAAAACAACCAAATAACCAAACAACCAAAAACCCAACTCTACTCCACTACCAAATCCCGCCCAACATCCCACCCTCCCCCAAGCGCCGCAATCAACTGCACACTCGCCACCAACCGCCCCTGCAACAACGTCAACACACTCCGCTCGTTGCTGAGCGCCGTCGTCTGCACATTGACCACATCCAGATACCCGATCAACCCCGCCTTGTACTGATTCTCGGTCAACCGCAACGACTCCCGCGCCGCGTCCAGCGCTTCCTGCCGCACCACCGCCTCGTCCCCGTACACCTTGAGCTGCACCAGGTAGTTCTCGACCTCCTTGAACCCGTCGAGCACCGTCTGCCGATACTGCGCCACGGTCTGGTCGTACACCGCCACCGTCCGGTCGACCTCGGCACTGCGCTTGCCGGCGTCAAACAGCGTCAGCGCCAGTTGCGGCCCGACCGACCAGTAACGGTTGGGCAACTCGATCCAGTTGTTGAAGCTGCTGCTGGAGTACCCCCCGTTCATGCTCAGCGACAGATCCGGGAAATACGCCGCCCGCGATACGCCGATGTTCGAGTTGGCCGCCATCACCTTGCGCTCGGCCGAGGCAATGTCGGGACGCCGCTCGAGCAGCTGCGACGGCAGCGACAGCGGCACCTGCGGCAACGCCGGAATATCGTTGCTCGCCGCCAGGGCAAAATCAGCCGGCGCCTTGCCCATCAACACGGCGATGGCGTTCTCGTACTGCGCCCGCTGCCAGGCCAGGTCGATCAGGTCGGCCTGGGTGCTCTTGAGCTGGGTACGCGCCTGGGCCACGGCATCCGGCCCGGCAACCCCGGCGCGGTACTGGTTCTCGTTCATCTTCAACGACCGCTCATAAGTTGCGACCGTGGCTTCAAGCAGGCGCTTCTGCGCGTCGATCACCCGCAGCTGCAGGTAGTTCTGCACCAGCTCCGACTGCTGGCTCAGGCGGATGGCCGCCATGTCGGCCAGGCTGGCCTCGGCGCTGGACTCGTTGGCGTTCATGGTTTCACGCAACTTGCCCCACAGGTCGATCTCCCAGCTCACCCCGAGCTGGGCGTTGTAGGTGTCGCGGATGCCGCTGCTGTTGTTCGACAGGCTGGAGCTGGAACTGCCGGTGCCCTGGGCTGAACGATTCTTGCTGGTGGTCAGGTTCAGCGAAGGGAACAGCGAGGCACGACTGCTGCGCACCAGCGCCTGGGCCTGGCGGTACTGCGCCTCGTACTGCGCCACCGTCTGGTTACTGCGGTTGAGCTCCTCCACCAGGGCGTCGAGCTGCTTGTCGCCATAGATCTCCCACCACGCCCCGCGGGCGATGGCGTCGGACGGGTTGGCCTGGGTCCAGCCGTCGGCCTGCTTGAACTGCGCCGGGGTGCTGACCTCGGGGCGGTGGTAGTCCGGGCTCAGGGTACAGGCGCTGAGCATGGCCACGCACAACCCGGCGCTGACCAGGCGCGAACCGCGCCCGTGGGTCAGCCGCTTGAGGGCACGATGGATTCGGGTGTGGGCAAAGTTCATAGCGGGGTATCCAGGGCAGCGTCGGTGCGCACGCCGCGCCAACGGTTGAACCGGTGGCGCAGGCGATCGAGGTACAGGTAGACCACGGGCGTGGTGTAGAGGGTGAGAATCTGGCTGAACACCAGGCCGCCGATGATGGTCAGGCCCAGCGGCTGGCGCATCTCGGCGCCCTCGGCGCGGCTGAGCAGCAGCGGCAGCGCGCCGAGGATCGCGGCCAGGGTGGTCATCAGGATCGGCCGCAGGCGCAGCAGGCAGGCGCGGCGGATCGACTCCTCCGGCGACAGGCCGTCGTGGCGCTCCAACTGCAGCGCCAGGTCGATCATCAAGATGGCGTTCTTCTTCACCACGCCGATCAGCAGGAACAGCCCGAGCAACGAGATCAGGCTGAACTCGCCACCGGTCAGGTACAGCGCCAGCAAGGCGCCGACACCGGCCGAGGGCAGCGTGGAGAGGATCGTCAGCGGGTGGATGTAGCTCTCGTAGAGGATGCCCAGCACCAGGTACACCAGCACCAGGGCGCCGAGGATCATCAGCGGCTGGCCTTCGGTGGTCTTGGTGAAGGCGTCGGCGTCGCCGCCGAGCTTGGCGATCACCGACTCGGGCAGGCCGAGCTTGGCCACCGCGCGTTCCAGCGCGGCCATGGCCTGGTCGGGGCTGTAGCCTTCGGCGACGTCGAACGAGATGTCCTCGGAGGCGAACTGCCCTTCGTGGCTGACGCGGTCGTTGGCCAGGCTGTTCTGGTAGCGGGCGAAGGTGGACAGCGGCACCCGGGCGCCGTCGGCAGTGATCACCTGCACCTGCTCCAGGGTGCTCGGGTCCCAGGCGTATTTCGGGTTGATCTCCAGCACCACCTGGTACTGGTTGAGGCTGTCATAGATGGTCGAGATCTGCCGCTGGCTGTAGGCGTTGTTCAGCACCGCGGTGACCATGTCCATGTCGATGCCCAGGCGCTTGGCCTGGTCACGGTCGACCACCAGGGTCACCTGCTGGGTGCCGGCGCCGTCGTGGGCGTCGATGGCGGTCAGCTCGGGCAGCTTGCGCAGCTCGGCGGCCACCTTCGGGAACCACTCGCGCAGGGCTGCCAGGTCGCCGCTCTGCAGGGTGTAGAGGTACTGTGAGGTGCTCTGGTCGCGACCGCCACCGCCCAGTTGCAGGTCCTGGTCGGCCATCAGGTACAGACGCCCGCCGGGGATCTTCGGCAGGTCCTTGCGCAGGCGGTCGATCACCTTCTGCGCGTTCTCCTTGCGCTCGGCGATCGGTTTGAGGCGCACCAGCACGAAGGCGTTGTTGGTGCCGCTGTTGCCGCCGATGAAACCAGCGACGCTTTCCACCGCCGGGTCCTTGAGCAGGGCGCGGCGGTAGATTTCCATCTTCGGCTGCATCACGGTGAACGACAGGCCGTCGTCGCCACGGATGAAACCTTGCAGCTGGCCGGTGTCCTGCTGCGGCATCAGGGTCTTGGGCACCACCACGTACAGGGCGATGTTCAGCCCGATGGTGGCCAGCAGGCTGAACAGGGTCAGGCGCTTGTGGCGCAGCGCCCAGCCCAGGCTCTTGTCGTAGCCGGCGACCATGCGCTGGTGGATGCGGTCGCTCCAGCGTTGCAGGCGGGTCTGCTGCTGCGGGCCGTGGACCTTGAGCCAGCGCGAGCAGAGCATCGGCGTCAGCGTCAGCGACACCACCAGCGAGACGATGATCGCCGCGGCCAGGGTGATCGAGAACTCCTTGAACAGCCCGCGCACGATACCGCCCATGAACAGGATCGAGACGAACACCGCCACCAGCGAGACGTTCATCGACAGCAGGGTGAAGCCCACCTCCTGCGCGCCCTTGTAGGCGGCGCGCATGGGGTTCTCGCCGTTCTCGATATGCCGCGAGATGTTCTCCAGCACCACGATGGCGTCGTCCACCACCAGGCCGGTGGCGAGAATCAGCGCCATCAGCGACAGGTTGTTCAGCGAGAACCCGCACAGGTACATGACCGCGAAGGTGCCCACCAGCGACACCGGCACCGCCAGGCTCGGGATCAGCGAGGCGCGCAGGTTGCCGAGAAACAGATAGACCACCAGGATCACCAGCACCACGGCGATCAGCAGGGTGTGCTCGGCCTCCTTCAGGGTGGCCTTGATCACCGGCGAGCGGTCCATGGCCACGTTGAGCTTGACGCTGGCCGGCAGCAGCGACTGCAAGGCCGGCAGCTCGGCCTTGATCTGCTCGACGGTCTGGATGATGTTGGCGTTGGTCTGGCGGTTGACCACCAGCAGCACCGCGCTCTCGTCGTTGAAGAAACCGCTGTTGTAGCGGTTCTCCACGCCATCGCTGACCTTGGCCACGTCGGACAGGCGCAGGATCGCGCCGTTCTGCTGGCGGATCACCAGCGGCTTGTAGTCCTCGGCGGTCTCCAGCTGGTCGTTGGCGCGCACCTGCCAGTTGCGCTCATGGTCTTCGACGAAGCCCATGGGCCGGCGCTGGTTGGCGTTGGCCACCGCATTGCGCACGTCGTCCAGGGACAGGCCGTACTGGTTGAGCAACTGCGGTTCCAGCTCGATGCGCACCGCCGGCAGCGAGCTGCCGCCGATCTGCACCTCCCCTACCCCGCTGACCTGCGCCAGGCTCTGGGACAGGATGGTGTCGGCCAGGTCGTAGAGCTTGCCCTTGGACAGCACGTCCGAGGTCAGCGACAGCACCATGATCGGCGCCTGGGACGGGTTGATCTTCTTGTAGGTGGGCATGCTGCGCATGCCGCTGGGCAGCAGGTTGCGGGTGGCGTTGATCGCCGCCTGCACCTCGCGCGCCGCGCCGTCGATATCGCGGCCCAGCTCGAAGCCGATGATCACCCGGGTCGAGCCCTGGTTGGAACTGCTGGTCAGGGTGGTGACGCCGGCGATGGCACCGAGCTTGCGCTCCAGCGGCGTGGCCACGGTGGAGGCCATGACCTCCGGGCTGGCGCCGGGCAGGCTGGCCTGCACCACGATCACCGGGAAGTCCATCTGCGGCAGCGGCGACACCGGCAGCAGGCCGAAGCTCACCCCGCCCAGCAGCATGATCGCCAGGCTCAGCAGCATGGTGGCTACCGGCCGGCGGATAAAGGGTCCGGACAGGTTCATGCTTCGGCCTGCCGCGCATCGTCAGCCGGGCGCCAGCGGCGCGCCAGGCGGTCGAAGTACAGGTAGATGACCGGCGTGGTGAACAGCGTCAGCACCTGGCTGACCAACAAGCCGCCGACCATCACCAGGCCCAGCGGCTGGCGCAGCTCGGCGCCGGAGCCGGTGGCGAGCATCAGCGGCATGGCGCCGAACAGCGCGGCCAGGGTGGTCATCAGGATCGGCCGGAAGCGCAGCAGCGCCGCCTGGTAGATCGCGTCACGTGGGCTCATGCCCTGGTGGCGCTCGGCCTCCAGGGCGAAGTCGATCATCATGATCGCGTTCTTCTTGACGATGCCGATCAGCAGGATGATGCCGATGATGGCAATCATGCCCAGGTCGTTGCCGCTCAGCAGCAACGCCAGCAAGGCCCCCACCGCCGCAGACGGCAATGTGGAGAGGATGGTCACCGGGTGGATGTAGCTCTCGTAGAGCACGCCCAGCACGATGTACATGGTCACCACCGCGGCCAGGATCAGCAGCAAGGTGCTCGACAGCGAGGCCTGGAACGCCTCGGCGGCGCCCTGGAAGCGGGTCTGTACACCGATCGGCATGCCGATGTCCTGCTGCACCTGCTCGATCACCTTGACCGCCTCGCCCAGGGACGCGCCATGAGCCAGGTTGAACGACATCATCACCGCCGGGAACTGGCCGATGTGCGAGATCGCCAGCTGGGCCTGGCGCTGCTCGATGCGCGCCAGGGCCGACAGCCGCACCTGACCGCCGTCGGTGGCCTTGACGTGGATCGATTCCAGGGCCTGCGGGCCGAGGCTGGCCGCGGTCTGCGACTGCAGCACCACGCGGTACTGGCTGGCCTGGGTGTAGATGGTCGAGATCTGCCGCTGGCCGAAGGCGTCATACAGCGCGTTGGTGATCTGCGCCACGGTAATCCCCAGGCGACTGGCCATATCGCGGTCGATCACCAGGAATACCTGCAGGCCCTGATCCTGCAGGTCGCTGGCCACGTCCTGCAGTTCGGGACGGTCCTTGAGCGCCTGCACCAGCTTGCCGCTCCATTCGGCGAGCATGTCGGCATCCGGCGAGCTCAGGCTGAACTGGTACTGGGTGCGGCTGACCCGGTCCTCGATGCTCAGGTCCTGCACCGGCTGCATGAACAGGCGGATGCCGACCAGCCTGTCGAGCTGCGGCTGCAGGCGGTTGATCACCTCGGCGGCGGTGACGTCGCGCTCGCCGTGAGGCTTGAGGTTGATCAGCAGGCGGCCGCTGTTGAGGGTGGCGTTATCGCCGTCCACGCCTATATACGAGGACAGGCTCTGTACCGCCGGGTCCTGCAGGATCACCTTGGCCAGGGATTGCTGGCGCTCGCTCATGGCGGCGAACGAGGTCGATTGCGGCGCCTCGGAGATGCCCTGGATGACCCCGGTGTCCTGGGCCGGGAAGAAGCCCTTGGGCACCATCAGGTACAGCACCACGGTCAATGCCAGGGTGGCCACGGCCACCAGCAGGGTCAGCGGCTGGCGCTCGAGCACCCAGGTCAGGGTGGTGCCGTAGTGCTTGATCAGCCAGTCGATCCAGGCACCGCTGGCGCGGTAGAAGCGGCCTTGCTCCTCTTCCTTGGGTTCACGCTTGAGCAGGCGCGCGCACATCATCGGCGTCAAGGTCAGCGACACCACCAGGGAAATCAGGATGGCCACCGCCAGGGTGATGGCGAACTCGCGGAACAGCCGCCCGACCACATCGGCCATGAACAGCAGCGGAATCAGCACGGCGATCAGCGAGAAAGTCAGCGAGATCAAGGTGAAACCAATCTGCTTGGCGCCCTTGAGCGCGGCCTGCATGGGTGTTTCGCCCTCCTCGATGTGCCGGGAGATGTTCTCCAGCATGACGATGGCATCGTCCACCACGAAACCGGTGGCGATGGTCAGGGCCATCAAGGTGAGGTTGTTGACCGAAAAACCCGCCAGGTACATCACCCCGAAGGTGCCGATCAGTGACAGCGGCACGGCGATGGAGGGGATGATGGTGGCGCTGAAGCGGCGCAGGAAGACGAAGGTGACCATCACCACCAGGGCGATGGCGAACAGCAACTCGTGCTGCACATCGCGCACGGCGGCGCGGATGGTCTGGGTGCGGTCGGTAAGCACGCTGACATCCAGGCCCGCCGGCAGGTTGTCGGTGATCGACGGCAGCAGTTCCTTGATCCGGTCGACCACCTCGATGACGTTGGCGCCGGGCTGGCGCTGGATGTTCAGCAGCACCGCCTCGTTCTGGTTGGCCCAGGCGGCCAGCCGTTCGTTCTCGGCGCCGTCGACGATCTCGGCGACGTCCTTCAGGCGCAGCGGCGCGCCATTGCTGTACTTGAGGATGAGGTTGGCGTATTCCTCGGGCGAGCGCAGCTGGTCGTTGGCGTCGAGCATCGACACCCGGGTCGGGCCGTCGAAGTTGCCCTTGGGCTGGTTGACGTTGGAGGCGCCGATCAAGGTACGCACGTCGTCCAGGTTCAGGCCGTTGGCGGCCAGGGCGTCGACGTTGACCTTGATCCGCACGGCCTGGCGCTGGCCGCCGGCGATGCTGACCATGCCGACGCCGCTGATCTGGGCGATCTTCTGCGCCACGCGGGTGTCGACCAGGTCGTTGAGCTTGGGCAGCGGCATGGTCTTCGAGGAAATGGCCAGGGTCAGCACCGGGGTGTCGGCCGGGTTGACCTTGTTGTACACCGGCGGCGCCGGCAGGTCGCTGGGCAGCAGGTTGCTGGCGGCGTTGATCGCGGCCTGCACCTGCTGCTCGGCGACATCCATGTTCATGTCGAGGTTGAAGCGCAGGGTCAGTACCGAGGCGCCGCCGGAGCTGGTCGAGGCCATCTGCTCCAGGCCCGGCATCTGCCCGAACTGGCGTTCCAGCGGCGCGGTGACGGCACTGGTCATCACCTGCGGGCTGGCGCCGGGGTACAGGGTCATGACGCGGATGGTCGGGTAGTCGACCTGGGGCAAGGCCGCCACCGGCAGCAGCCTGTAGGCGATCAGGCCGGCCAGGACGATGGCCAGCATGCTCAGCGTGGTGGCGACCGGCCGCAGGATGAACAGGCGCGAAAGGTTCATGCGCCCGCCTTGGTGCCTGGTTCAGCGGCCTGGGCCGAGCCCTTGGCGCCCTGCCCCTGCAGGTGCTGGCCAGGGGTGGTCGGCACTTGCGAGCTATCCTCGACCACATCGACCTTGGTGCCTTCGCGCAGGCGGTCGGTGCCTTCCAGCACCAGGCGCTCGCCGGCGGCCAGGCCCTCGACGATCACCGTGTTCTCGCCATCGCTGGCACCGACCTTGAGCTTGCGCACATTGATGGTGTTCTCGGCGTTGACCACGTAGGCGAAGGTGCCGTCGTTGCCGAACTGGATCGCCGCGGCCGGTGCCATCACCACCTGCTTGAGGGTGTCGGCCAGCAGGCGCACGTTGACGAACTGGTTGGGGAACAGCGCATGGTCGGTGTTCTGGAAGGTGCCCTTGAACTTCAGGGTGCCGGTGGCGACGTCGATCTGGTTGTCGAGGCTGCCCAGCACGCCGGTGGACTGCAGCTTCTGATCGCCCCGGTCCCAGGCCTCGACCGGCAGGCTGGCGCCGCTGCGGTAGCGGGCCAGGACGGTGTCGAGCTGGGTTTCCGGCAGGGTGAAGGCGACGCTGATCGGCTGGGTCTGGGTGATGACCACCAGCGCCGTGGTGTCGTTGGCCGCCACCAGGTTGCCCAGGTCCAGCTGGCGCAGGCCCACGCGGCCGTTGATCGGTGCGCGGATCTGGGTGAATTCGAGGTTAAGGCGAGCGTCGTTGACCTGGGCCTGATTGGTCTTGACCAGTCCCTGGAACTGACCGACCTGGGCTTCGGCGGTGTCGAGGGTCTGCTTGGCGATGCTGTCCTCGGCGTACAGGCCTTTATAGCGAGCCAGGTCGACCTGGGCGTTCTTCAGCTGCGCCTGGTTCTGCGCCAGGGTGCCTTCGGCCTGCTGCAGGGCGATGCGATAGGAACGTGGGTCGATCTCGGCGAGCAGGTCGCCTGCCTTGACCTGCTGACCTTCCTTGAAGTGGACCTTGACCAGCTCGCCGGCGACCCGGCTGCGCACGTTGACCGTGTTGGTCGCGGTGACGGTGCCGAGGGCCTTGTAGTACAGCGGGAAGTCCCCGACACGCACGGGTTCGACCCGTACCGGCACCGCCTCGGTGGAGGCACCGAAGCCCGGTCGCCCGCCCTTGCCCGGTCGGTGCCCGGCGTCCTCCTTGTGGACGGTCGCTGCGGGCCACAGCCACCAGGCCAGCAGGGCCACCAGCAGCAGGATCAGCAGGCCGAACAGCCAGCGACGAGGGGAACGGGAATTGGAGGCTTGCATGGGTCGAACGAACCTTGTTCAGAGAAAGACGGCGTGGAGAGCGTGAACGATAAGCACTGGCATCGCTTTAGCAAAGGGGCTTTACCAGTGCTTTACCTTCGGCTGACGTTGGCAAAGGGGTGAACTTTAAATGAAAACGGCCTGGAACAGGGTCCAGGCCGTTACAGGGTGTAACCCCTGGGGGGGCTTCGCCCCTTTCGCGGCACAAGGCCGCTCCTACAGGAATCAGCGTTTTCTGTAGGAGCGGCCTTGTGCCGCGAAAGGGCCGCAAGGCGGCCCCAGCGTCACTTACTTCAGGACAGCCAGCGCCGCCTCGTAGTTCGGCTCGTCGGCGATTTCGCCCACCAGCTCGCTGTGCAGCACCTTGTCGTTTTCGTCCAGCACCACCACGGCGCGGGCGGCCAGCCCGGCCAGCGGGCCGTCGGCAATGGCCACACCGTAGTTTTCCAGGAACTCGCGGCCACGCAGGGTCGACAGGTTCTTCACGTTCTCCAGGCCTTCGGCGCCGCAGAAGCGCGCCTGGGCGAACGGCAGGTCGGCGGAGATGCACAGCACCACGGTGTTGGCCAGATCACCTGCCTTCTTGTTGAAGGTACGCACCGAGGTAGCGCAGGTCGGGGTGTCGACGCTCGGGAAGATGTTCAGCACCTTGCGCTTGCCGGCGAAGTCGGCCAGCGACTTGTTCGACAGGTCGCCAGCGACCAGGGAGAAGGCAGGTGCCGCGGCGCCTTGCTTCGGCAGTTCACCGCTGACCTGAACCGGGTTGCCTTTGAGAGTCACTTGAGCCATGGCGGAAATCCTTATGCGGGGTTGGAAAAGGACTCAGAGTTAACCATGAAGGAACGCAAGTGCCTATGGGCAAAGATGAAATTGTCCTACGTTCGGGCAATTCCTGTAGACAAACGCCCGGGTGACTGGCGTCGACCCGGGCGCTTTTCTTACGTGACGGGACTCAGGCCAGCAGGCCGTACACCACCGAGGTCAGGGCCACCAGGCCGACGACCACCACGAACAGGTTGGACAGCGCGCCGCTGTACTTGCGCATCGATGGCACGCGACGGATGGCGTACATCGGCATCAGGAACAGCAGCACGGCGATGATCGGGCCGCCGAGGGATTCGATCATGCCGAGGATGCTCGGGTTGAGGGTGGCGACGATCCAGCACACCACCAGCATCAGCGCGGCGACGATGCGGTCCAGGGCCTTGGCACCCGGGCGCATGCCGGACTTGACGATCATGCCCTTCAGGCCCTCGCTGGCACCGATGTAGTGGCCCAGGAACGACTTGGCGATGGCGATGAAGGCGATCAGGGGCGCGGCGAAGGCGATGGCCGGCTGCTCGAAGTGGTTGGCCAGGTACGACAGGATCGACAGGTTCTGCGCCTTGGCCTCGGCCAGCTGGGCACTGCTCAGGGTCAGCACGCAGCTGAACACGAAGAACAGCACCATCAGCACCATCAGCAGGTGCGCGCGACGCAGGATCTGGCCGCTGCGCTCATCGGCGTGCTCGCTGTAGCGGCGTTTCTGGTCGACGGCGAAAGCCGAGATGATCGGCGAATGGTTGAACGAGAACACCATCACCGGAATCGCCAGCCACACGGTGTGCAGGAAGGCCGAGCCCGACGGCACCTGGGTGGCGGTGTCGAGGATACCGCCGGTCCAGTGCGGCACCAGGTACAGGGCCAGCAGCGCCAGGGCAACGATGAACGGGTAGACCAGCAGGCTCATGACCTTGACCGTGGCCTGTTCGCCGCAGCGCACGATGGCCAGCAGGCCGAGGATCAGCACGAACGACAGGATCGCCCGCGGTGGCGGCGCGATGTGCAGCTGGTGCTCCATGAAGCTGCTGACGGTGTTGGTCAGCGCCACGCTGTAGATCAGCAGGATCGGGAAGATGGCGAAGAAGTACAGGACGGTGATCAGCGCGCCGGCGGTGATGCCGAAATGCTCCTCGACCACTTCAGTGATGTCGCCGCCCTTGCTGCCGGAGAGCACGAAGCGGGTCAGCCCGCGGTGGGCGAAGTAGGTCATGGGGAAGGCCAGCAAGGCCAGGACCAGCAGCGGCCAGAAACCGCCAAGGCCGGCGTTGATGGGCAGGAACAGGGTTCCGGCGCCGATGGCCGTGCCGAACAGGCCCAGCATCCAGGTGGTGTCTTGACGCGACCAGCTGCCGAGGGTGGCGGGGGTCGATTCTACAAAGCGTTGTTCAACGCTTGGGGCCTGCTCATTCATTCCGGGTGACGCTCCACTCGCAAGACTGCAACAGGCTGAGAATGGCGAAATAGACGATTCGCCCAACTCAACCGGGGAAGAGGGGCGCGATTGTGCATGCAAAGGTTGCACTTGGGGAAGCCCCGTCCGAGGGACGGTTGCACTTGTCTTTACAAGCAGGTTGTGCTGGAGGGGCTGCTTCGCAGCCCTTTCGCGGCACAAGGCCGCTCCTACAGAGAAACGCAACCTCCCTGTAGGAGCGGCCTTGTGCCGCGAAAGGGCCGCAGAGCGGCCCCAGGCCGGTTACCGCTGAACGGCGGCAAACGCCTCGGCCACCTGGCGCAGGTTGGCCGGACGCAGCCCGGACATGCACACCCGGCCACTGTCGATCAGGTACACGCCGAACTCGTCACGCAGGCGACGCACCTGCTCCACGCTGAAACCGGTGTAGCTGAACATGCCGCGCTGGCGCAGGAAGAACTGGAAGTCCTGGCCCGGCAGCAGCTCGCCGAGCAGGTCGACCAGGCCCTGGCGCATATCGAGGATACGCTTGCGCATCACCTCCACTTCCGCCGCCCACTGGGCATTGAGCGCAGCGTCGCCGAGCACGCCGGCCACCAGCTGGGCGCCGAACGCGGGCGGGCTGGAGTAGTTGCGGCGCACGGTGGCCTTGAGCTGGCCGAGCACGCTGGAGGCGGTGGCGGCATCGTCGCAGACCACCGACAGGCCCCCTACCCGCTCGCCGTACAGCGAGAAGATCTTCGAGAACGAGTTGCTGACCAGGCACGGCACGCCGGCACGGGCCATCTCGCGGATGGCGTAGGCGTCTTCCACCAGGCCTTCACCGAAGCCCTGGTAGGCGATGTCGAGGAACGGAATCAGCTGGCGCGCCTTGACCACCTCGACCACCTGCTGCCACTGCTGCTGGTTCAGGTCGACGCCGGTGGGGTTGTGGCAGCACGGGTGCAGCAGGACGATGCTGTTGGCCGGCAGGGTCTGCAGGGTCGCCAGCATGCCGGCGAAATCGACGCCACGGCTGGCGGTGTCGAAGTACGGGTAGCTGTGCACCTTGAAGCCCGCGCCTTCGAAGATCGCCCGGTGGTTGTCCCAGGTCGGGTTGCTCACCCATACCTCGGAGCCCGGGAAGTAGCGCTTGAGGAAGTCGGCGCCGACTTTCAGCGCGCCGGAACCGCCGACGGTCTGCACGGTGGCCACGCGGCCATCGGCCACAGCCGGGTGATCTGCGCCGAACAGCAGCGCCTGGATCGCCTGGCGGTAAGCGGCCAGGCCTTCCATTGGCAGGTACAGCGAGGCTTCGTGGGGCTGGCCGGCCAGGCGCTTCTCCACCTCGCCCACCGCCGCCAGCTGCGGCACCACGCCGGCTTCGTCGTAGTACAGGCCGATACTCAGGTTGACCTTGTCGGCGCGCGGGTCGGCCTTGAAGGTTTCCATCAGCGAGAGGATCGGGTCGCCGGCATAGGCATCGACATGTTTGAACACAGCGTGCAGCTCCTTGGAAATCAGGACAGTTCAGGGAAGGCTCCAGCGAGGATACCCGCAGTGGGGCGTCAGGAACATCACCGATGTGCAAGGAGTCGATGCGGGGGTGCAAGGCCGGGGGTGGGCTTCAAGATATTCGACGAAGAATATGTAGCGCCTGTGAGATCGAGCGCCGCCCGCGCGGCGCATCGCGACGCAAGGCCGCTCCTACATTTGTTGCAACGTACCGAACCTGTCAGGCCATGGTTGCCCGCCTTGGTGCATGCCTTGAGACAGGTGAGGCGCCAGTGGTGCCCACCCCGAAACCGCGTCATACCAACAAGGCGGACTCGGTAATGGCACAGGATTGACTGGCCCGAAACAGATGTAGGAGCGGCCTTGCGTCGCGATGCGCCGCGCGGGCGGCGCTGGATCTCACAGGCGCTGGATCTTTCCTGTCGAACACTTGGCGCCTCCCCCTTAGCCAGCAAAGGGTCAACTCAGCCCGCCAACCCCCGCAACTCCCCCCACTCCCGCTCACTCAACGCCACCCCTTCCCGCCCGGCCACTTCACGCTCGCGATAACGCCGTTCGCCCGGCATCCGCGTCAACCCGGCTGCCTGCATCTGCTCCACCAGTTCGCGGCTGCGCAGCGCGAAGCGCTCGCCCTCGGCCTTGCTCGGGTCGATCACGATGATCAACTGCCCGGTCCAGGGGGTCTTTGCTCCTGGGTGGCCCGACCAGTCGAACTCCCAGGAGAAATTGCCTCCCGTCAGCGCCGCCGCCAGCAGCTCGACCATCATCGACAGCGCCGAGCCCTTGTGCCCGCCGAACGGCAGCAAGGCGCCGCCCTCGAGAATCGCCTTGGGGTCGCTGGTCGGCTGGCCATCGGCATCCACGCCCATGCCCGGCGGCAACTGCTCGCCCGCCCGCGCGGCGATCTGCACATCGCCATGGGCCATGGCGCTGGTGGCCATGTCGAAGACGATCGGATCATGCCCGGCGCAAGGCGCGGCAAAAGCAATGGGGTTGGTGCCGAACAGCGGCTTGCGCGCACCGTGTGGCACCACGCAGGTCATGCTGTTGACCACGCTCAAGGCCACCAGGCCTTCGTCGGCGAACGGCTCGACATCCGGCCACAGCGCGGCGAAATGGTGCGAGTTGTGGATCGCCAGCACCGCGATGCCGGCCGCCCGGGCCTTCTCCACCAGCAGCGGCCGGGCCGCCGCCAGCGCCGGCTGGGCGAAACCACCCTTGGCATCGACCCGTACATAGCCGGATGCCAGGTCGGTCACCAACGGCTCGGCGCGGCCATCAACCCAGCCGCTGGCCAGGGTCGAGACATAACCGGGAATACGGAACACCCCATGGCTGTGGGCACCGTCGCGCTGGGCACTGGCGCAATTGTGGGCGAGCACGGCGGCCACCGCCGCGCTGCAGCCATGACGCTCGAAAATCGACTGCAGCAACGCCTGCAGCTCGGTAAAAGGCACGCGCACGACAGGGCCGGTGGAAGGTGAAGACATCTGGAGCTCCTTTCTTGGAATTGGATTCGCTACAGCGCAACTGCACAGACTTTCCCGCCAATGACAGCTATCTGTCAAATATTGACTTGATGACAGAAAACAGCCATTTTGGCCTCCACGCCAGAAATCAACCGGAACCGACCATGAGCCAATCGATCAAGCAACGCCTGGAAAGCAGCCTGCACACCGCTGCCGCCTCGGGCCGCCAGATCGCCAGCTACATGCTCGCCAACCTCCACGAACTGCCGTTCCAGACCTCGGCCAGCATCGCCACCAAGCTGGGTGTGAGCGAGTCGAGCGTCGGCCGCTTCTGCCGCTCGCTGGGCTACGCGCACCTCAAGGCGCTCAAGCAGGACCTGCAGAACGACCTCGGCGACGGCCCCTGGCTGGTGGGCGACCGCCTGCAGGAGTTCCGCCAGCAACCCGAGGACGACCAGCGCTCGGGCAGCCTGGAGCTGGAAATGGCCGCGCTGGTGCGCGTGCACGAATACAGCCGCTGCGAAGCCTGGCAGCAGGTCGCCCGGCGCCTGGCGGAAAAACCGCGGGTGTTCGTCGCAGGCTTTCAGACCGAACGCGGCGTGGCCATGTGCATGAGCCACCTGCTGCAATACCTGCGCGACGGCGTGCAACTGGTCGACGGCAGCGCCGGACATTTCGCCGAGGTGCTGCTGGGGCGCCCGCAGGACTGTGCACTGGTGGTATTCGAGGCGCGCCGCTATTCCCGCCACGCCCTGCAGCTGTGCCACAAGGCCCGCGAGCTGGGCATCCCGGTGACCCTGGTAACCGACACCTTCTGTGACTGGGCCGATGCCAACGCCGACGAGGTGTTCCGCATCCCCACCGAATTCAACCTGTTCTGGGAATCCACCGCGACCATGCTGTCGTGGGTGCACCTGATGGTCAACGAGGTCTGCAAGAAGCTCGGACCGGATGTTGAAAGACGCTTGGAAGCAACTGCCGCTCTACATAACGAGTTCGTCGGCTACACCTCGTGGCCGGCGGGCAAACAACAATAGCAAGAGTGCAACTACCGAGGTGCGAGATGAAAGGAACCATGGCTGTGGTGGGTGCGTGCGCCCTGCTGCTGGCGGCCGGCGCCAGTGCCGAGACCCTGCGTTTTGCCACTGAAGGCGCTTACCCGCCGTTCAACTACGTCGATGCCGACAACAAATTGCACGGCTTCGACATCGACATCACCCATGCCTTGTGCGAGCAGATGAAAGTCGAGTGCACCCTGGTGGCCCAGGACTGGGAAGGCATCATCCCGGCGCTGATGGCGCGCAAGTACGACGCCGTGGTGGCCTCGATGATCGACACCGAGGAGCGCCGCCGCAAGATCGCCTTCACCGACCGCTACTACCGCACCCCGCTGACCGTGGCGGTCGCCAAGGACAGCAAGATCAGCGACGCGCAGACCGACTTCAAGGGCTACACCGTCGGTGCCCAGTCCGCCTCGACCCAGGCGATCTACGCCGAGGACGTGTACGGCAAGGCCGGCGCGGACGTGAAGTTGTACCCGACCCTGGACGAAGCCAACGCCGACCTGGCCGCCGGTCGCCTGGACGGGGTGATCGCCGACAAGTTCCCGTTGCACGAATGGCTGAACAAGAATGGCAAGGACTGCTGCAAGATCCTCGGCGACGTCGACGGCACCAAGGCCGACGCGGCGATTGCCGTGCGCAAGGATGACGATGCCCTGCGCGTGCGGCTGAACGAGGCCCTGGCGGCGATCGTGGCCAATGGCACGTACCAGAAGATCGCGAGCAAATACTTCGCCTTCGATATCTACCAGTAATCTCGTGGGAGCGGGCTTGCCCCGCGATGGCGTCCTGCGTCAACCAGGTGCTATCGCGGGGCAAGCCCGCTCCCACGGGGTCGTCTGTATCCCGGGGGTTACCCATGCTCGATCAACTCTCCCTGCTCTCCTTCGCCAGCGGCGGCTGGGGCCAGGCGCTCTTGGCCGGCGCTCTGGTGACCGTGTCGCTGGCCCTGGCCTGCCTGCCCATCGGCCTGCCGCTGGGCCTGCTGGTGGCGCTGGCCGCGCGCTCGCGCAAACGCCTGCCGCGGGCCTGGGCCACCACGTTCTCCACGGTGTTCCGCGGCCTGCCCGAATTGCTGACCCTGCTGATCATCTACTACGGCTGCCAGATCGCCGCGCAGAAGATCCTCGCCGCGCTGGGCTACCAGGGCGAGGTGCTGATCAACACCTTCCTCGCCGCGATGGCCGCCTTCAGCCTGGTGTTCGCCGCGTTTTCCAGCGAGATCTGGCTGATGGCCTTCAAGACCCTGCCCAAGGGCCAACTGGAAGCCTGCGCGGCCCTGGGCCTTAGCAAGCGCACCGGATTCTTCAAGGTGGTGTTGCCGCAACTGACGCGCATCGCCCTGCCGGGCCTGTCGAACAACTGGCTGAGCCTGCTCAAGGACACCTCGCTGGTCTCGACCATCTCGCTGATCGACCTGATGCGCCAGACCAACCTGGCGGTCAGCGTGACCAAGGAGCCGATGCTGTTCTACGGCGTCGCCTGCCTGGTCTACCTGCTGTTCTCGGCGCTGTCGGGCAGGGTCTTCACCCTGCTGGAGCGGCGCAGCAACCGCCATTTGCAAGGAGCCCGCCCATGAGCCCGGAGCAACTGCTGGCCTACGTGCTCGATCCCGACCTGCTGGAGCGCTACGGCGCGCGCTTCGTCGATGGCCTGCTGGTCACCGCCAAGCTGGTGGCGATCTCCTTCACCCTCGGCGCGCTGCTGGGCATGCTCCTGGCCCTGGCGCGGATGTCGCAGCACCTCGTTCTGCGACGCCTGGCTGCGGGCTACGTGTATTTCTTTCGCGGCTCGCCGCTGCTGGCCCAGCTGTTTTTGCTGTACTACGGGCTCGGTTCGCTCAAGGGCTTCTGGCAGGACCTGGGGCTGTGGTGGTTCTTCCGCGAGGCCTGGTACTGCGCCCTGCTCGCCTTCACCCTCAACACCGCCGCGTACCAGGCCGAGATCTTCCGCGCCAGCCTGATGGCCGTCGCGCCGGGCCAGTACGAGGCGGCCAAGGCCCTCAACCTCAAGCGCTCGACCACCTTCTTCAAGGTGGTGCTGCCGCAGTCGCTGCTGGTGGCCATCGGCCCGTTGGGCAACGAGCTGATCATGATGATCAAGGCCAGCGCCATCGCCTCGCTGGTGACCATCTACGACCTGATGGGGGTGACCAAGCTGGCCTTCTCGCGCAGCTTCGACTTCCAGATCTACCTGTGGGCGGCGGTGCTCTACCTGCTGATCGTCGAGGTGGTCCGGCGCACCCTGAAACACCTGGAGGCCCGCCTGGGCCGCCACCTGAACTGATTGAAGGAACCTTTTCATGCATTGCCAGACCATCGTCCTGGGCGCCGGCATCGTCGGCGTAAGCACCGCTCTGCACCTGCAGGCCCGCGGACGCCAGGTGATCCTCGTCGACCGCGACGAACCGGGCAGCGGCACCAGCCATGGCAACGCCGGGCTGATCGAGCGCTCCAGCGTGATCCCCTACGCCTTCCCGCGCCAATGGAGCGCCCTGCTGCGCTACGGCCTGAACCGCCAGCCCGACGTGCGCTACAGCCTGACCCACCTGCCCAAGGTCGCGCCCTGGCTGCTCAGCTACTGGCGCCAGTCCGCCCCCGGCCGCCTGGCCAAGGCTGCCGCCGACATGCTGCCGCTGGTGCAGCGCAGCGTCGAGGAACACGATGCGCTGATCGAGGCCGCCGGCCTGCAAGGGCTGGTGCAGGCCAAGGGCTGGATCGAGGTGTACCGTGATGCCGCGCTGTTCGAACAGGCCAAGCGCGACCTGAAGGGGCTGGCCCGCTACGGCCTGCAGTACGAGATCCTCGAACGCGAACAACTGCAGGCCCGCGAACAGCAACTGGACGGTGGCGTGATCGGCGGCATCCACTGGCTCGACCCGAAGACGGTGAGCAACCCCGGCGGCCTGACCCGTGGCTATGCGGCGCTGTTCGTCCAGCGCGGCGGGCAGTTCCTCCACGGCGATGCCCGCAGCCTGCGCCAGGTCGAGGACGGCTGGCAGCTGGACACACGTCGCGGCAGCGTGACCGCCGACGAAGTGGTGGCCTGCCTCGGTCCGCAGTCGGCCGACCTCTACGAGCGGCTGGGCTACCGCTTTCCGCTGGGCATCAAACGCGGCTACCACATGCACTACGCCACCCGCGATGGCGCCGAGCTGGGTCATTCGATCTGCGACACCCAGGGCGGTTACGTCCTGGCGCCGATGGCCCGTGGCGTGCGCCTGACCACCGGCATCGAGTTCGCGGCGAGCGACGACGCCGCCAACGAGATCCAGCTGCGCCGCTGCGAAACCCTGGCGCGCCGGCTGTTCCCGGCCCTGGGCGAGCGCCTGGACGACAAGCCGTGGCTGGGCCGCCGCCCCTGCCTGCCGGACATGCGCCCGGTGATCGGCCCGGCGCCCCTGCACAAGCACCTGTGGTTCAACTTCGGCCATGCCCACCACGGCCTGACCCTGGGCCCGGTCAGCGGCCGCCTGCTGGCCGAATTGATGACCGGCGAGCACCCCTTCACCGACCCTGCGCCCTACAGCGCCGCACGTTTCGACTGAACCTTGAGCGGGAGAACAACAAGATGACCGCCCCCCTGAGCCTTGCCAGCCTGCACCCTGCCCCCGATCCGCGCCCGGAGCTGATCCGCATCGAGGGCCTGAACAAGCACTACGGCGCCTTCCATGTGCTGCACGATATCGACCTGTCGGTGCGCGAGGGCGAGCGCATCGTGCTCTGCGGCCCGTCAGGTTCGGGCAAGTCGACGCTGATCCGCTGCATCAACCGCCTGGAAATCGCCCAGCAGGGCAGCATCCGCGTGGCCGGCACCGACCTCGCCAGCAAAGGCCGCCAGGCCGACCAGGTGCGCAGCGAGATCGGCATGGTGTTCCAGCACTTCAACCTGTTCCCGCACATGAGCGTGCTCGACAACTGCCTGCTGGCGCCGATGAGCGTGCGCGGCCTGTCGCGCCGGGAGGCCGAGGAACGGGCGCGCTTCTACTTGAGCAAGGTCGGCATCGAGAGCCAGGCGCACAAGTACCCCAGCCAGCTGTCCGGTGGCCAGCAGCAGCGGGTGGCGATCGCCCGGGCGCTATGCATGAAACCGAGGATCATGCTGTTCGACGAGCCGACCTCGGCGCTCGACCCGGAGATGGTGGCCGAGGTGCTGGATGTGCTGGTGCAGTTGGCCGGCACCGGCATGACCATGCTGTGCGTCACCCACGAGATGGGCTTCGCCCGGCAGGTGGCCGAGCGGGTGCTGTTCCTCGAGGGCGGAAAGATTATCGAGGACAGCCCACCCGAGGTGTTCTTCGGCCAGCCGCGCACGGCGCGGGCACAGGCGTTTCTCAAGCAGATCCTGCACTAGCATTCTCCAGTGAATGGCAAGTGACAGCCTGTACTGCCATTTTTCATTGACGCAGCCGCCCCAACGCCTCCAGTACATGTTCCGTCGCCCGCTCCACCTGCCCCTCGCGACAGGCGATCCCCAGTTGGCGCCACATCCCCGGTCGCAACGGCCGCCGGGCGATGCGCGGCGGCGACTGCTGCACCTCCCCTTCCTGCGGCAGCAAGGTGGCGCCGTAGCCCGCCGCCACCAGGCTCTTGATCGCATCGTTGTAGTTCAGCTCGATCCGCGGCTCGGGGTACAGCCCCGCCGCGGCAAACCACTCCGAGGTCACCCGCGACAACTGCGTGGAGCTGTCGTTGAGGATCAGCGCCCGGGCCGCGAGCCAGGCCGGCGTGACCCGGGCAGGCGGCTGCCAGTCGGCGGGAACATAGGCCATGATCGGGTCACGCCGCCACGGTGTGATCCTCACCCCTTTGCCCGCCACCTGCGGCAGCGCCACCAGGCCGATGTCCAGGGTGCCCTCGCGCAGTCGCGCCAGGGAGGCCTGTGAAGTGAGCACCTGAACCTGCACGTCGACTCCCGGATGGTCCACCCGCAGTGTTTCCAGGGCCTGGGGCAACAGGTGGGCGATGGCGCCAGTCGAAGCGCCCAGGCGCACCCGCCCGGTCAGGCCCTGCACCTGGCGGCGCACTTCGTCCAGGGCCTGGTCGGCGTCGGCCAGCAGGCGCCGGGCGCGGGTCAGCAAGGTCTCGCCAATGGCCGTGGGGCGCACCTGGCCGCGGGTGCGGGTGAGCAAGGGCGCACCAATGCGTGCCTCCAGCTCGGCCACGTGCAGGCTGATGGTCGGAGGCGCCAGGTTGAGCTGACGGGCGGCGTCGGCAAAGGAGGCACGGTCGGCAATCACCACCAGGGTGCGCAGGCGGTCGAGGCTGATTTCTCGCATGGGGTCTCGGCACGGATGAAGTAATAGCGGCTGGCACATCTCAGGTAGGAGCGGCCTTGTGCCGCGAAAGGGCTGCACAGCAGCCCCGGCACTTTCGCGCCAAACGGGCAACCCTGGGGCTGCTTCGCAGCCCTTTCGCGGCACGAGGCCGCTCCTACAGGGGCATGCGATTTAGATTCAGGATTACTGAACATGGCAATCATGATATTCAAATTTTCTTTCGTCCAGCGAACGACGAGGATAACGCCATTCCTTCTCTTCACTGGAACACCGACATGCACCAGCCCTTCGTCTTCATCGACGGCGACCAAGGCACCACCGGCCTGCAGATCCATGCCCGCCTGCACGGCCGCCAGGACCTGCGCCTGCTCACCCTGCCCGAAGCCGAGCGCAAGGACCCGGCGCGGCGCAGCGAGGCGATCAACAGCGCCGATATCGCCGTGCTCTGCCTGCCCGACGACGCCGCCCGCGAGGCCGTGGCCACCCTGCACAACCCGGCGGTGCGGGTGATCGACGCAAGCTCCGCGCACCGCACCACGCCCGGCTGGATCTATGGCCTGCCGGAACTGAACGAACAACAGGCCGAACGCATTGCCCGGGCCACCCGGGTAAGCAACCCCGGCTGCTACCCCACCGGCGCCATCGCCCTGCTGCATCCGCTGGTCAAGGCAGGCTTGCTGCCGGCGGACTATCCGCTGAGCATCCATGCCATCTCAGGCTACTCCGGTGGCGGCCGGGCCGCCGTCGAGCGGCATGAGCAGCGCAGCGACGCCTACCTGCCGACACTCCAGCTATACGGCCTGGAGCTCGCCCACAAGCATGTGCCAGAGATCCAGCAGCATGCGGGGCTGAGCGCGCGGCCGGTGTTCGTGCCGGGTTACGGCGACTACCGCCAGGGCATCGTGCTGAGCATCCCGCTGCAACTGCGCCTGCTGCCCGGAATCAGCGCCGAGCAGCTGCAAGCCTGCCTGGAGCGGCATTACCAGGGTGCCCGCCATGTGCAGGTGATGCCTCTGCACCAGCACGGCCCAGCTCAGGCGCTGGACCCGCAGGCGCTGAACGACAGCAACGACTTGCGCCTGGCCGTGTATGCCAACCCCGAGCATGGCCAGGTATTGCTGACTGCGGTGTTCGACAACCTGGGCAAGGGCGCCTCGGGCGCCGCGGTGCAGAACCTCGACCTCATGCTGGCCGGGCTGCGCTAGAATGATCACCCGCCTCGTTCCGGGGCGGGTGTTTCAATCCTGCCGGAGCCCGACCCGCGATGTTCATCCTCCGCCGCCTCGATGGCGTGCCGCCCGAATCCTTCCAGAACCAGATCCGCCAGCTGGTGATCGACCATGTCGGCCAGCTCAGCAGCGTCGCCATCAGCCCGGACAATCCGCTCTATCCGCTCTACCAATACGGAGTCGGCCTGGAAGTGCACCAGTACCTGATGGCGCTGGACGGCACCCGTGGCCTTGCCGTCGAGCTGACCCTGGCCCTGGATGCCGAGGCACCGGACCAACTGCTCGGCTTCGCCCTGGTACTGCCGGCCCAGGACAACCCGCAGGCCTGCGCCCTGGCCTACCTCGCCGTCGCCCCCAACCACCGCCGCCAGGGCATCGCCCGTGGCCTGCTGGACGCAGTGCGTGAATGCTATGCCTGCGTCGAGCTGAGCACTTTCGCCCAGCAGGTGCCATGGTTCGAGAACATGGGCCTGCAGGTGGTCGCCTGTACCGGCCCACAGGTGTTGATGAGCAGTACCGGGCAGGCCAGCGGCGCGCTGATCGGGCGGCTGGACATCGCGCCGATCTACCAGACCGTCGAAGTCCGGCAGATCCACGCCTACCTGCTCAAGCAACAGGGCGAGGCGGCAATGATGGATGCCGAGCGCCTGCGCGACGAGCGGCTGGACGTCCTGACGGAACAGGCACGGGCGTGCATCAGGGAACGCAAGACCGTGCATTGAGGCGCCTCGCCTTCAGCCCCTGATGGCCTTCTCGATGGCGGCGATGTTGATCTTGCCCATCTGCAGCATCGCCTCGAACGCCCGCTTCGCCAGGGCGCGATCGGGGCTGGCCACCGCCTGGGTCAATACCCGCGGGCTGATCTGCCAGGACAGCCCCCACTTGTCCTTGCACCAGCCGCATACGCTCTCGCTGCCACCGTTACCGACGATGGCGTCCCAGTAGCGATCCGTTTCCTCCTGGCTGTCGGTCGCCACCTGGAACGAAAAGGCCTCGCTGTGGCTGAACGCCTTGCCCCCATTGAGACCGATGCACGGGATGCCCATCACGGTGAACTCCACCGTGATCACATCGCCCGCCTTGCCCGAGGGGTAGTCGGCGGGCGCCTTGTGCACGGCGGTCACCCGGCTGTCGGGGAAGGTGCTGGCGTAGAAGTTCGCCGCCACCTCGGCGTCGCTGTCGTACCACAGGCAAATGCTGTTCTTGGCGGTCATGATCGGACTCCTGGCGGGACTCGTTGCCCACGAGTCTAGCCGCCTGTCCTGGCATGCCAGGGCGGACCGATCAGCGGCTCAAGCCATCAGCCCTGGCAGGCGAACGCCTGGGCCAGCTCACGATCGCTCAGCGCGCTCACCGGATGCAGCTGGCGGTACTCGTCCAAGGCCTGCTCCAGCCGTGCGCCGCGCAGGCGCCCGTCGCTGGCGATGAACAGCAACGCATCGTCGCGGGCGGCCTGGTAGGTACGCGTCGGATGGCTGGTGGAGCCGCTCACCGCTGCGGTGGCGAGGCTCGAGCCGACGGTGAAGTGGTCGCTCGAGTTGCCCTTGCCGTCCATGGCCAAGGCCGGGCCGGCAAGCAGCAACATCGCCAGCAATGCTCGGCCGCGCAGGATCACGAGGCAACCCGTGCGGCTTGCGCGACGTCGGCGTGCCGCTGGCTGAAGGCCAGGTAATAGCCATTGCAATCACGCACGCCGAACTCCCGCGAACCATACTCCGTGTCGTGCAACGGCCAGGCGATATCCGCCAGCTCGCGAACTTGTGCGTAATAGCCGTCGACATCCTCGACCACCAGATAGAAGGTCCCGGCACACCCCGGCGGCAGCCGCCACAGGTCGTCCTCGGTGAACAGCAGGCGGCAGTCGTGCAACTGGACGGTAAGGGTCGATTGCGCGGTGTCGGCGACGGTAAATTGCAGCACATCGCGGTAATGACGGCGGGTGGCGTCAAGGTCGGTGCAGCGCAAAAGCGGGGCAACAGGCATGCGGACCCTCCTCGTCGGTGAACGGGTTGCGGCGGATCATCGCCGCAAACCTCAGCCCCTTCAAGGTCTTTGGCTCGTGGGTCATTGACTGCGTCGGGGCTACCAGGTGTCCTACGCAAATCTTGCAGCGGCTGTGAGATCGAGCGCCGCCCGCGCGGCGCATCGCGGGACAAGCCCGCTCCCACATTTGTTTCGGGCCTGTCTTTCCTGTGCCATCACCTGGTCCGCCTTGTTGGTACGACGCGGTTTTGGCGTGGTCGCTAACGCTGCTCCACATGACTCAAGGCATGCACCAAGGCAGGCGCCGGTACTTTCACAGGCATAATTGGCCCGAAACAAACTGTGGGAGCGGGCTTGTCCCGCGATGCGCCGCGCGGGCGGCGCTCGATCTTACAGACGCTGAAAGATTTGCGGCGAACAGTGCCTGGTCTCGAAACTGATGCGCCTGGCCAAGCATCGCGGCTGAACGCTCAAGTCGGCCAGGCAAGAGCCGATACCCCTCGTGCATCCGATCGGATGCACGATTGTGCAGTTACTCAAGGAAGATTCATGTTGCGCCACAACCTGCCAGCCCTGCTGGCTCTGTCGCTGTTGCTGTTGCTGTCACTCACCGGCTGCAATGGCCTGCCACGCTCGAACGCCACCGACTCAGCGCCGCTCGGTCCGATTCAACCGGATAGCGAAGCCCGCACGGCCTGGATCACACAGATCCTGGCCCAGGACCCACTGGCCAGCCAGGACCGACAGCCACCACCGCGCCAGAGCAACGCGCAGATCGTCGACGCATTGCGCCAGAAACGCGACCTGAAGTTGCCGGATGCCTACTGGGCGCAATGGCAACGCAATCTCGATACTTTCGATGCCGAAGCCTCCCGTCACAAGGAAGCACAGCGCGCCCGTTACATCGCCACCTTCAGCGACCAGCTCAAGCGCGTCGACGACACCACCCTGCAACGCCTGGCCATTGCGCCCGACACCCTGGACGCGGCTACCCGCGATGCCTGGAAGCAACGCCTGATCGAGCGCTACAGCCGCTATATCATCGACAGCGAAGTAGGCCGCGACATCCTCGACGCCCACCTGCGACGCATGGCGCTGATGGACCGGCAATTCGGCGTCTGCGACCTGGACAGTCATTGCTGGGACCGCACGCCCAGACCGTGAAATTTGACTCGCGACGGCGCAGGGCTCAAGGTCGGTGATCCCACCGACCTGGAGCCCGACATGCATTTCGACCTGATCCAGAGCTTGTGCCTGGCTGGCAAGCCCGATGTGCCCAATGACGACCGTATCGGCAACGCCGACTGCCACGCCTGGGTCATCGACGGCGCCACCGACCTCGGCGCCCCCGGCCTGCTCGGCGAGCGCGGCGGCGCGGCGTGGCTCTCGGCCACGGCCCAGCGCGCCTTCGCCACGGCCTCGGGGCCACTGCGACAGGTCTGCGAGACAGTTTTCGATACTATTGCCCAGGCCTACCGGCAGGATCGCCGGCGCGAGCCCCTGGCCACCTGGGAACTGCCGCGCGCCGCCTTTGCCGCAGTGGCCATCGAGGGTGAAGAACTGGTCTGCGCGCACCTGGCCGACTGCGTGGTGCTGCATCGCAGCGCGCAAGGCATCCGCTTCCTCACCCCCGAGCCCGATCGCGAGGTCGAGCAAGCCGAAGCCGCCGCACTCGGCCCCGGCACCGGCGCCCACGGCGTGCGCACCCCGGCGGTGCTGGCCGACCGCCGCAGCGCCCGCGAACGGCCCCGGGCCGTGCTCGGCGTCGATGCCGAGCTGTCCCGTGAGGGCACCTTCTACAGCCGAGCGCCAGTCGCCGTGGGTGACGATGTGCTGCTGATGAGCGATGGCTTCGCGGCGCTGTTCGATACCTACCGGGCCTATGACCCGGCAGGTTTCATCGAGCGCCTGCAAAGCCACGGCCTGGATGACCTGGCACGGACACTGCGCGGCATCGAGCACGACGATGCCGCATGCCTGCGCTACCCGCGGTTCAAGATGAGCGACGACGCCTCGGCGATCTGGTTGCGGGTGGGTTGACCCTTGTAGGAGCGGCCTTGTGCCGCGAAAGGGCTGCAAAGCAGCCCCGACTGTGAGGAGCGAGATGCTACGCCAACCGTTTATGCAGGAAATAACGGGTATGCCCAGGCGGAAAGTCGGCAAGCTCGCCGAACACCTCGAACCCCAGCTTGCGGTAGAAGTCCGGCGCCTGAAAACTGAAGGTATCCAGCCAGATTCCGCAACACCCCTTCTCCCTCGCCAGCGCCTCGGCCTGGGCCATCAGCTCGCGTCCGCTGCCCTGCCCGCGCATGCGCTCGGGCACCACCAGCAGCTCGACGAACAACCAACCCCCTCCGAGCCTGGCGTAGAGCCCGCCAACGACCTCATCATCGTCGGGATCGCGCAGCGTCCAGGCGACGGTGGCCGCGCCGGGCGAACCGATCACGCTGTCGTTGAAGGCGCGCAGGGGCTTGAGAATCGCATCGTGATGCAGGCCGGTGGCCTGGTCGGTGAAATCGATCGTGAGCGTCATGGCAGGTCGTCCGGTTGACCACGTAGGGAGGCGGCGCAAAGCACGCCGGATTAAATTTACTTCACGTTGCGCCCTTTAGATATAAGGCATTCGACAGCGGTTCGACCATACTCCAGAATGCAACGGTTTTTTGGGGGGAAACCCTTGCACAGCCAACGACATACCAACATTTAGTGAGCCTCAACGTGAAAACTTCCCTGTCCATCCTCAGCCTGCTGCTGTTGCTCACAGGTACCGCGACCCTACCGTCGACCGCTGCTGCACAACCCCCGGCCCAGGTCCAGCGTGACCCAAGCAAGCTGCACCTGGCCTCTGGCAGCGCCCTGTTGATCGACCTCAACACCAACAAGGAGCTGTATGCCAGCCACGCCGATCGCGTGCGCCCCATCGCCTCGGTCACCAAGCTGATGACCGCGATGGTCGTGCTCGACGCCAAGCTGCCCATGGACGAAATGCTCGGCATGACCATCGCCAACAACCCGGAGATGAAGGGCGTGTACTCGCGGGTACGCCTGGGCAGTGAGCTGAACCGTCGCGAGACGTTGCTGATCACCCTGATGTCGTCGGAAAACCGCGCGGCCAACACCCTGGCCAACCACTACCCCGGTGGCTATGGCGCCTTCATCAAGGCGATGAACGCCAAGGCCCGCAGCCTTGGCATGAGCCGCACCCGCTACGTCGAGCCGACCGGCCTGTCGACCCTGAACGTGTCCACCGCCCACGACCTCGCCAAGTTGTTGATGGCCTCGCGCAAGTATCCGCTGCTCAGCGAGCTGTCGACCACCCGCGAGAAGACCGTGGCGTTCCGCAAGCCCAACTACACCCTGGGCTTTCGCAACACCGACCACCTGGTGAACAAGAGCAACTGGGACATCGCCCTGACCAAGACCGGCTTCACCAACGAAGCGGGGCATTGCCTGGTGCTGCTGACGAAGATGGACAACCGTCCGGTGGCCATGGTGATTCTCGACGCCTACGGCAAGTACACCCACTTCGCCGATGCCAGCCGCATGCGCCAGTGGCTGGAGACCGGCAGCGCCAAGCCGGCGCCGGCGGTGGCCATGCAGTACAAGAGCGAGCGCCAGAGCCGCGCGCGCCTGGCGCAGGACTGACACACCGCTGAAACGACGACGCCCCGCATGATGCGGGGCGTCTTGCTTTACCGGTATGGGTCTCAGGCCTGGGTGGCGATCATGCCACCGGCGCTGCTGCCGCCAGTCTTGGTCAACGCTTCGAGCAACTGTTGCGTGGCGGCCAGGATCTGCCCGCTCAGGGTGGCGATGCTCGCCTGTTTGGCGGTGATCATGGCCAGCTTGGAGGTTTCGTCCATCTCTTGCTCGGCAATCATCGCCAGTTGCTTCTGCTCTTCGGCAAGCTGCTTCTGCAATTGCTTGATCATGTCGCGCAGCTGGGTAATGTGCCCCGGCTCGCCGCTGCCCTCACCGCCCTCGGCCTGCTTGGCCTCCTCGGCCTTGCCCGGGGTGGTTTCACCCGACAGGTCCACCGCGACGCTCGTCAACGGCTTTTCTTTCTTTTCTGCGGGCTGGGCGTTGGCCACACTGGTGATCACGCCCATCGTCGCACTGTTGATACCTACCATTCCCTAATCCTCCGTGGTGGGTCCTTTCAATACCAGCGCTATCGGCCGCGCCACGGCAGACTTGATGGCTTTACGCCGATAAATTTACCCCCTCGTCATTCGTCCACCACATACCCGAGCCATGCCCTGGCGCCCCTGGCGACCCGACAGGCCGACCCGATCAGCCCCGCAACGAGATGGCAATGACCAAGACCCGTTCCCGCAAAGCCTTGTACATCGGCCTGCCCCTGGCCCTGGTGGCCGCCCTGGGTGGCGCCGCCGGCTATTACTTCTGGAAGCAGGACAGCGGCTATCCCCGCGCCATCGTGCAGCAGGCCAATGAACTGCACGAACACATGCTCTCCTTCGACAGCCATGTCACCGTGCCGCTGGGCTACGGCAGCGACGGCTACGAGGCTGACAAGGACGGCCGTGGTCAGTTCGACCTGGCCAAGGCGGCCAAGGGCCGGTTGTCGGGCGCGGCGCTGACCGTCTTCGGCTGGCCCGAGCTGTGGAACGGCCCGAACGCACCGCACCGTCCGACCCCGGGCTTCGTCGACGAGGCCCGCAACCAGCAGGAAGTGCGCTACAAGATCATCAGCGGGATCGTGCGCGACTTCCCCAACCAGGTCGGCATCGCCTACACCCCCGAGGACTTCCGCGGCCTGAACGGCGAAGGCAAGTTCGCCATCTTCATCAGCATGCTCAACGCCTACCCGCTGGGCAACGACCTGTCGCAGCTCGACCTGTGGAGCAAGCGCGGCATGCGCATGTTCGGCTTCAGCTACACCGGCAACAACGCCTGGGCCGACTCCTCGCGCCCGCTGCCGTTCTTCAACGACACCCCCGACGCCTTCGGCGGCCTGTCGCCACTGGGCGAGCAGGCGGTCAAGCGGCTCAACGACCTGGGCGTGATCATCGACGTCTCACAGATGTCCACCCTGGCCCTGGAAGACGTGGCCCGCCTGAGTCGCGCCCCGTTCGTCGCCTCGCACTCGGCGCCGCGGGCGCTGGTGGACATCCCGCGCAACCTCTCCGACAAGGAGATGCAACTGATCAAGGACAGCGGCGGCGTGCTCCAGGTCGTGGCCTTCACCACCTACCTCAAGCCGCTGAGCAAGCCGACCCTGGAAAAACTCGAGGCCCTGCGCGCGCGCTTCGACCTGCAACCGCTGCAAGGCCTGACCAACGCGCTGATGCCAGGCGACCCGATCATCGCCATCTGGCCCGAGGCGCGCTTCGGCGAATACGCCAGCAGCCTTTACGCCATCGTCGACGAAGAGCCCCGTGCCGGCCTCAAGGAATACGTCGATGCCATCGACTACGCCGTGAAGAAGATGGGTATCGACCATGTCGGCATCAGCTCCGACTTCAACGATGGCGGCGGCGTCACCGGCTTCATGAACGTCGGCGAGATCCGTAACGTCACCGCCGAGCTGCTGACCCGCGGCTATTCCGAAACCGATATCGCCAAACTCTGGGCGGGCAACTTCCTGCGTGTGTGGGGGCAAGTGCAGAAAGCCGCCAACCCGGTGGCCCTGCTCGACAACAACCGGGAAGCTCGCCATGACTGACCGGCGCGCCTTCCTCAAGCAGGCCGCCGCCCTGGCCGCCAGCCTGCCCTTGCTGCCCGGTGCCCTGGCCGCCGAGCCGGCAGCCCCGACACTGCAAGGCCCGGACAAATGGCGCCAACTGCGCCAACTGTTCCCCCTGGCCCCCGATGTCGCGCACTTCGCCAATTTCCTGATTACCGCCCACCCGCGCCCGGTGCAGGAAGCGATCGACCGCCACCGCGCCACCCTCGACCGCAACCCGGCCCTGTGCATGGACTGGGAAAGCCAGTACGAATGGCAACGCGAGGACGAGGTCCGCGAATGGGCGGGCCGCTACCTGGATGTGCGTCCGCGCCAGGTTGCCCTGACCGGCAGCACCACCGAGGGCCTGGGCATGATCTACGGCGGCCTGCATGTGGCGCCGCACCAGGAAATCCTCACCACCGAACACGAGCACTACTCGACCCACAATTGCCTGGCATTCCGCCAGCGCCAGCACGGCACCCAGGTGCGCAAGCTGCGCCTGTTCGACAAACCCGGCGAGGTCTCCACTGATCGGGTCCTGAGCCTGATCGACCGCAGCATCCGCCCCGAGACCCGGGTGCTGGGCATGACCTGGGTGCACTCGGGCAGCGGCGTCAAGCTGCCGGTGGGCGCCATCGGCGAACTGGTACGCCAGCACAACCGCAACCGCGACGAGGCCGAGCGCATTCTCTACGTGGTCGATGGCGTACACGGCTTCGGCGTGGAAAACGTGCGCTTCGCCGACTTCAACTGCGACTGGTTCATCGCCGGCACCCACAAATGGATGTTCGGCCCCCGGGGCACGGGGATCATATGCGCGGCGTCGGAGCAGATGCAGCACCTGACACCGACCTTCGCCACCTTCTCGCGCAACGAGGACTTCGGCACCATCATGACCCCGGGCGGTTACCACGCCTTCGAGCACCGCTGGGCGCTGGGCGAGGCCTTCAAGCTGCACCTGGCCCTGGGCAAGGCCGACGTCCAGGCGCGCATCCATCAGCTCAACGACTACCTCAAGGCACGCCTGGCCGAGCACCGCGCCATCGAGCTGGTGACCCCGGTCAGCCGTGAGTTCTCCGCCGGCTTCACCTTCCTGCGCATCAAGGACCGCGATCCCGATGCCGTGGCGGCCTACCTGAACGCCAACAAGGTCATGGTCGATGCCGTGGACCGCGACGTCGGGCCGGTGATCCGCTTTGCGCCCAGCCTGCTCAACGACGAGCAACAGATCGATCGGGCCATGGCGCTACTGCGCAAGCAGATCGGTTGAAACGCCTCCTGCTGTAATGGGGCCGCTCTGCGGCCCTTTCGCCGACAAGTCCAACTTCCCTTGCAGGCATGCCTGCAGACAGACACGGCCCGGACTGTGCCGTACGCCTGCTTGTCGGCGAAAAACCAACGTGCACGAGCGATCATTGCACCGGCGCAATGAGCCAACTGCATCGTTAAATATTATTGACCTAAACCCCCGCCAAACCCTTGCCAGCCAAGGCCTTGAACATCTCAATCCCCCGGAAACCGGCGCCTGGGCGCCTCGCCACTCGTTTGACATATCGAACGGCTCTGGCAAGCTAGGAGTCAGGCCCCGACCGACATCGCCTGCAAGGCGAGCCGGCAGTGCTCGGGGCTCCAGGCAGCACTCAAGGCCCCGGCCGTGCGCCTGCACAACAACGACAGGCATGACCTGTCTCAAGGTGACATATGTCCAACAGCAACATTGGCAACAAGCAACCCTCCCTGCGCAAACCCGTCGTCCTGATGACCATGGGCAGCCAAGAGCGCAAAGGCCATGACTATCAGGTCATGACCCACAAATACATCACCCCGCTGGTCGATTTCGCCGGTTGCGTCCCGGTCCTGGTGCCCACCTGCTGTGGCGTCGAAGACCTCGAGACCTACCTGGACATGGCCGACGGCGTCTACCTGACCGGTGCCGGCAGCAACATCGACCCGAGCCTCTACGGCCAGGAAAACCAGACCCCCGGCAAGGGCCAGGACAAAGACCGCGACCTGTTCGACATGCCGCTGGTCAAGGCCGCGATCAAGCGCGGCCTGCCGATCTTCGGCATCTGCCGCGGCATGCAGGAAATCAACGTGGCTTTGGGCGGTGACATCTACCAGAAGGTCTACGCCGAGCCCGGCTTCAACGACCACCGGGAAAACCCGGAAGATCCGGTCGAGGTCCAGTACGCCGCGGTGCACAGCGTGAAGATCAAGCCAGGCAGCTGGCTGCGCGATACCCTGGGCACCGACGAGATCCGCGTCAATTCGCTGCACGGCCAGGGCCTGCGCAACCTGGGTGCCGGCATCGAGCCGATCGCCCATGCCGAAGACGGCCTGGTCGAGGCGATCCACGCCCCGAGCCTGTCGCCCTTCCTGTTCGCGGTGCAGTGGCACCCGGAGTGGCAGGCGGCGAAGAACCCCGACTCGATCAAGATGTTCCAGGCCTTCGGCGACGCCTGCCGCGCCCAGGTCCGCAAGTCCCAGGTCAAGCACCACCAGGCTGCCTGATCCACTGAAGCTTCGTTAGCTTTGATCGCGGGGCGGTGCAATACCGCCCCCGTTTCCCCGGTCACCCTCTGCTGGTCCCAGAACACTTCCCGTGGAAGCGGGCGGCGGGCTTGTGCCTGTCTCCGCGATCTTTTTTTCTCCTCCTCCACAAGTCATACGACAACACTCCTCTGCCAAATTCTCAGGTTTACGCGTTCCCCTGTAGGAGCGGCCTTGTGCCGCGAAAGGGTCGCAACGCGGCCCCGGCGATCGTGGCTCAACGCCGAAATTCCGGGGCCGCTGTGCGGCCCTTTCGCGGCACAAGGCCGCTCCTACAGGGGTTGGCGCTGTCATGGCGGGATGGATTCAAAATTTCTACCGCGAGGGACTAGTCATGATTGTAGTTGTACGATAACTTACCTCTCACCTTGGTTCCCCCTCCTCCAAGCGCCACAGGATGCCTACAACAATGACCCCACAAGAACTGCAATCCATCCTCTCCCACGGCCTGCTGTCGTTCCCCGTCACCGACTTCGACGCCCACGGCGACTTCAACCCGGCCGGCTACGTCAAGCGCCTGGAATGGCTCGCCCCCTACGGCGCCAGCGCCCTGTTCGCCGCCGGCGGCACCGGCGAGTTCTTCTCCCTGGCCGCCAGCGAGTACAGCCAGGTGATCAAGACCGCCGTCGACACCTGCGCCACGTCGGTGCCGATCCTCGCCGGCGTCGGCGGCTCGACCCGCCAGGCCATCGAATACGCCAAAGAGGCCGAGCGCCTCGGCGCCAAAGGCCTGCTGCTGCTGCCCCACTACCTCACCGAAGCCAGCCAGGACGGCGTCGCCGCCCATGTCGAGGCGGTGTGCAAGGCGGTGAATATCGGCGTGGTGGTATACAACCGCAACGTCTGCCGGCTGAACGCCGACCTGCTGGAACGCCTGGCCGAGCGCTGCCCGAACCTGATCGGCTACAAGGACGGCCTGGGCGACATCGAGCTGATGGTGTCGATTCGTCGCCGCCTGGGCGATCGCTTCAGCTACCTGGGTGGTCTGCCCACCGCCGAGGTGTATGCTGCGGCGTACAAGGCCCTGGGCGTGCCGGTGTACTCCTCGGCGGTGTTCAACTTCGTGCCGAAGACGGCGATGGACTTCTACCACGCCATCGCCCGCGACGATCACGCCACCGTGGCCAGGCTGATCGACGACTTCTTCCTGCCGTACCTGGACATCCGCAACCGCAAGGCCGGTTACGCCGTGAGCATCGTCAAGGCCGGGGCGAAGATCGCCGGCTACGACGCCGGGCCCGTGCGCACGCCGCTGACCGACCTGACCGCGCAGGAGTACGAGATGCTCGCCGCGCTGATGGACAAGATGGGCCCGCAATAAGCGAACGCCCTGCGGCCTGCCGATGCCGCCGCCGGAGCAGGGCCACCCTGCTCCGGCCCACAACCGATCCCCGTATAAAAATAACGAGTGGGAGTAACCAGCATGCAAGCGACGAAAAAGACGCATGTGCGCTACCTGATCCTGTTGATGCTGTTCCTGGTGACCACCATCAACTACGCCGACCGCGCCACCATCGCCATCGCCGGCTCCAGCCTGCAGAAGGACCTGGGCATCGACGCGGTCACCCTCGGCTACATCTTCTCCGCCTTCGGCTGGGCCTACGTGGCCGGGCAGATCCCCGGCGGCTGGCTGCTTGACCGCTTCGGCTCGAAGAACGTCTACGCCTTCAGCATCTTCACCTGGTCGCTGTTCACCCTGCTGCAGGGCTTTGTCGGCGGCCTGCCGGTGGCCTGGGCGGTGGTCACGCTGTTCACCCTGCGCTTTCTGGTCGGCTTCGCCGAAGCGCCGTCGTTCCCCGGCAATGCCCGGATCGTCGCGGCCTGGTTCCCGACGCAAGAGCGCGGCACCGCCTCGGCGATCTTCAACTCGGCGCAGTACTTCGCCACCGCGCTGTTCGCGCCGATCATGGGCTGGATCGTCTTCACCTTCGGCTGGGAACATGTGTTCGTGGTGATGGGCGCGCTGGGCATCGTGTTCTCGGCGGTGTGGCTCAAGACCATCTACAACCCGCGCCAGCACCCGCGCATCGGTGCCGCCGAGCTCGAGCACATCGAACAGAACGGCGGCCTGGTGGACATGGACCAGAAACGCGGCAACGACGGCCCGAAATGGGGCTACATCAAGCAACTGCTGACCAGCCGCATGCTGCTGGGCGTCTACCTGGGCCAGTACTGCATCAACGCCATCACCTACTTCTTCCTCACCTGGTTCCCGGTGTACCTGGTGCAGGAACGCGGCATGACCATCCTCAAGGCCGGCTTCATCGCCTCGCTGCCGGCAGTGTGCGGCTTCATCGGCGGCGTGCTCGGCGGCGTGCTGTCGGACTGGTTGCTGCGCCGCGGCAACTCGCTGACCTTCTCGCGCAAGCTGCCGATCGTCTGCGGCCTGCTGCTGTCGACCACCATGGTCTTCTGCAACTACGTCGAGGCCGAATGGATGGTGGTCGGTTTCATGACCCTGGCGTTCTTCGGCAAGGGCATCGGCGCGCTGGGCTGGGCGGTGGTCGCCGACACCTCGCCCAAGCAGATCGCCGGGCTGTCGGGTGGGCTGTTCAACACCTTCGGCAACATCGCCTCGATCACCACGCCGATCGTCATCGGCTACATCATCAGCGCCACCGGCTCGTTCAAGTGGGCCCTGGTGTACGTGGGCACCAACGCCCTGGTGGCAGTGTTCAGCTACCTGGTGATCGTCGGTCCGATCAAGCGCATCGAGCTCAAGGACGACCCGAAGCAGGAAGCGGCACCCACCGCTGAACTTGCCACTTCGCGCCATTGAGTGAAACACGCCTGCGCCCTGCCCGGGCGCAGGCTGGCGTACAAGAAGCCTGAAAGAAACGACAAGAAGGGCCTGACCATGCAGTTGATCGAACATTCCGAGTCGCCCCGCTACGTGCGCCTGCACCCCGACGACAATGTCGTGGTGGTGGTCAACGACGGCGGCCTGGGCGAAGGCGCGCGCTTCGCCGACGGCCTGACCCTGGTCGAGGGCGTGCCGCAGAGCCACAAGGTCGCCACCGTGGATATCCGCCGGGGCGAGGCGGTGCGCCGCTACGGCCAGGTCATCGGCCACGCCCTGGAAGACCTGCGCCAGGGCAGTTGGGTCAAGGAAGATCAACTGGCGATGCCGGCCGCCCCCGAGCTCGACAGCCTGCCGCGCTGCGACGCCGTGCCCGCCGCCCAGGCGCCCCTCGAAGGCTTCACCTTCGAAGGCTATCGCAATGCCGACGGCACCGTCGGCACCCGCAACATCCTCGGCATCACCACCACCGTGCAGTGCGTGACCGGCGTGCTCGACCACGCGGTCAAGCGCATCCGCAGCGAACTGCTGCCAAAATACCCCAACGTGGATGATGTGGTCGCCCTCACCCACAGCTACGGCTGCGGCGTGGCGATCAACGCCCGCGATGCCTACATCCCGATTCGCACCGTGCGCAACCTGGCGCGCAACCCCAACCTGGGCGGCGAGGCGCTGGTCATCAGCCTGGGCTGCGAAAAACTCCAGGCCGGCCAGGTGATGCACGAGGACGACCCTTCCGTGGATCTCAGCGAGCCCTGGCTATACCGCCTGCAGGACGCCTCGCTGGGCTTCGTCGAGATGATCGAGCAGATCATGGCCCTGGCCGAAACCCGCCTGCGCAAGCTTGACCAGCGCCGCCGCGAAACCGTGCCGGCCAGCGAGCTGATCCTGGGCATGCAATGCGGCGGCAGCGACGCCTTTTCCGGCATCACCGCCAACCCCGCCCTGGGCCATGCCGCCGACCTGCTGGTGCGCGCCGGAGCCACCGTGCTGTTCTCGGAAGTCACCGAGGTGCGCGACGCCATCTACATGCTCACCTCCCGCGCCGAAACGCCGGAAGTCGCCGAGGCGCTGGTGCGCGAGATGGACTGGTACGACCGCTACCTGCAACAGGGCGCGGCGGATCGCAGCGCCAACACCACGCCAGGCAACAAGAAAGGTGGCTTGTCCAACATCGTCGAGAAATCCCTGGGCTCGATCGTCAAGTCCGGCAGCGGCGCCATCCAGGGCGTGCTCGGCCCGGGCGAACGGGTCACGCACAAGGGCCTTATCTTCTGCGCCACCCCGGCCAGCGACTTCGTCTGCGGCACCCTGCAGCTGGCCGCCGGGATGAACCTGCATGTGTTCACCACCGGTCGCGGCACGCCTTACGGCCTGGCCATGGCACCGGTGGTCAAGGTATGCACCCGCAGCGAACTGGCCCAGCGCTGGCCGGACCTGATCGACATCGACGCCGGGCGCATCGCCAGTGGCCGGGCGAGCATCGAGGAGCTTGGTTGGGAGCTGTTCCACTACTACCTCGACGTGGCCAGCGGTCGCAAGCGCACCTGGGCCGAGCAGCATGGCTTGCACAACGACATCACCCTGTTCAATCCGGCACCTATTACCTGATGAATATTGGGGCTGCTGCGCAGCCCTTTCGCGGCACAAGGCCGTTCCTACAGTAGATCGCATCCCCCTTGTAGGAGCGGCCTTGTGCCGCGAAAGGGGCGCAAAGCGCCCCCCAACGTCCCCCGACAGGAGCACCCCATGCCCAATATCCTCGGCCACAACTTCATCGCCGGCCAACGCAGTGCCGTCGGCCCGCAACGCCTGCAAAGCCTGGACGCCACCACCGGCGAGGCACTGCCCTACAGCTTTGCCCAGGCCACCGAGGGCGAAGTCGACCGCGCCGCCCAAGCCGCCGCCGTCGCCTTCGGCGAATTCCGCCAGCTCCCCCCGGCACGCCGCGCCGAATTCCTCGACGCCATCGCCGCCGAACTGGACGAACTCGATGACAGCTTCGTGGCCATCGTCTGCCGTGAAACAGCCCTGCCCGCCGCGCGTATCCAGGGCGAACGCGGCCGCACCAGCGGGCAGATGCGCCTGTTCGCCCAGGTACTGCGCCGTGGCGACTTCCTCGGTGCGCGCATCGACCTGGCGCTGCCCGAGCGCCAGCCGCTGCCACGGGTGGACATCCGCCAGATGCGTATCGGCGTCGGCCCGGTAGCGGTATTTGGCGCCAGCAATTTCCCGCTGGCCTTCTCCACCGCCGGCGGCGACACCGCCGCAGCCCTGGCCGCCGGTTGCCCGGTGGTGTTCAAGGCTCACAGTGGCCACATGGCCACCGCCGACCTGGTGGCCTGCGCCATCCTGCGCGCCGCCGAACGCACCGGCATGCCCAAGGGCGTGTTCAACATGGTGTTCGGTGGCGGTGTCGGTGAGTGGCTGGTCAAGCACCCGGCCATCCAGGCGGTCGGCTTCACCGGCTCGCTCAAGGGCGGCGACGCTTTGTGCCGCATGGCTGCCGAGCGGGCGCAACCGATCCCGGTGTTCGCCGAGATGTCCAGCATCAACCCGGTGATCATCCTGCCGGGCGCGCTAGCCAAGCGCGGCGAAGCCATCGCCCGTGAGCTGGCCGGCTCCGTGTGCCTGGGCGCCGGGCAGTTCTGCACCAACCCGGGGATGCTGATCGGCCTGCAGTCGCCTGGCTTCAGCCAGTTGCTCAATGACCTGGGCCGGCATCTGGAGCAACAGGCTGGCCAGACCCTGCTCAACGCCGGCGGCCTACGCAGCTATGTCGCCGGCCTGGAACACTTGCACGCCCATGCCGGCATCCAGCACCTGGCCGGTCAGGCGCAACAGGGCGACCAGGCCCCTGCCCAGCTGTTCAAGGCCGACGCCCGTCTGCTGCTGGAGTCCGACCCGCTGCTGCAGGAAGAAGTGTTCGGCCCGGCCACGGTGGCCGTCGAAGTCAGCGACCGCGAGCAACTGCGCGCCGCCCTGCTCGGTCTGCGCGGCCAGCTGACCGCCACGCTGATCGGCGAGCCGCAAGACTTCGAGGCGTTTGCCTGGCTGGTGCCGCTGCTGGAGGAGAAGGTCGGGCGGATCCTGGTCAATGGCTACCCGACCGGGGTCGAGGTGTGCGACGCCATGGTCCATGGCGGACCTTACCCGGCGACCTCGGATGCCCGCGGCACTTCGGTCGGCACCCTGGCCATCGATCGGTTCCTGCGCCCGGTGTGCTACCAGAACTACCCGCAGGCGCTGCTGCCGGAGGCATTGCGCGATGGTAACCCGCTGGGGCTGCGGCGATTGGTGAATGGGCAGTGGAGTGACGGGGCGGTCTGAGAGCCCTGGGCTCTTTTAGCGTGCCTGCGTCGGCCTCTTCGCGGGTAAACCCGCTCCCACAGGGATCAGCGTTTGCCAGCGCGCTGTGAAGAACCTGTGGGAGCGGGTTTACCCGCGAAGGGACCAGTACAGATCAAATGCCTTGCGCCTCGGCCTCTTCATGGGCCTGGCGCAGGCGCTCGCGGCTGTTGCTCAGGTGCATGCGCATGGCCATCTTCGCGCCTTCGCTGTCGCGTCGGGCGATGGCCTCGTAGATCGCCTCGTGCTCATGCATCAGCCGGCTCATGTAGTGCGCCTGGTCGTCATGGGCCAGGCGCGCCGAATTGAGCCGGGTGCGCGGGATGATGCTGGTACCCAGGTGGTTGATGATGTCGGCGAAATAGTGATTGCCGCTGGCCTGGGCAATGCGCAGGTGGAACTGGAAATCCGCCGACACCGCATCCGAGGCGTGGGCCGCGCCCTCGTTGAGCTCGTCCAGCGCCGCGCGCATGCCGGCCAGTTCCTCATCGCCGCGACGCTGGGCGGCAAGGCCCGCGGCTTCGATCTCCAGGGCGATGCGCAACTCCAGCACCGCCAGCACTTCGCGCAAGGTGACGATGGTCGCCGGGTCGATCCGAAAGCCACCAGTGCTCGGCGCGTCCAGCACGAAAGTGCCGATGCCGTGGCGGGTCTCGACCTGGCCGGCGGCCTGCAGCCGCGAGATGGCCTCGCGCACCACGGTGCGGCTGACCCCCTCCTCGACCATGATCTGCGACTCGGTGGGCAGCTTGTCGCCGCGCTTGAGCTGGCCGCTGCGGATGCGTTCGGTCAGCACCGTGACCAGTTCCTGGGCCAGACTGCGCGGCTTGCGCCGGGTCCGTGCCTGTACCTGCTGCTCTGTCATGCCCTGTATGTCTGGTTGTGAAAGACAGGCGTGATGATAGCGCAAGCAGTTGTACGATCACATACGTCCAGCGGGGTTTTCATCTGCCCTGGCGTGCCGCCGACGGCGGCTGGCCCATGACTCGCCGGTACAGGCTGGAGAACGCGCTGGGGCTTTCATAGCCCAGGTCCAGGGCGATGGTGGTCACCGCCTCGCCGGTCGCCAGCCGTGTCACCGCGGCCATCAGGCATGCCTGCTGGCGCCACTGGCCGAACGACAGCCCGGTCTGCTCGCGAAAGCGCCGGCTGAAGGTACGCGGGCTCCAGTTGAGCTGCCCTGCCCAGGTGTCGCCACGGGTGTGGACCGACGGCTGCGCCAGGAACGCCTGGCACAGGGCCGCCAGACGCGGCTCGGCCGGCAGCGGCGCGAACAGCGGCAGACGCTCGGCCTGGCCCAGCTCATGCAGCACGAGCCGCAGCAGCAGGCCATCGCGCCCCGCCTCGTCATGCAGGGCCGGCACCTCGGCGCTGGCCAGCAACAGCTGGTGCAGCAGCGGCCCGACCCGTAGTGCCTCGCACACGCCACCCGGCCTGGGCAGCGCGGTCGGTTCGATGTACAGGCTGCGGGTACTCACGCCACGCATGCGCACCTGGTGCGGCTTGCCGGGCGGAATCCATACTCCGCTGCCGGGCGGGATGACCCAGGCGCCGTCATCGGTCAGCACCTCCATCAGCCCGCTCATGCCATACAGGAACTGCGCCCGGCGATGGACATGCCTGGGCAGCAAGGTATCGGGCGAATAGTCGGTGGCGATGGCCAGCACCGCACGGGGGGTGGCATCGACCTCGGACAGGGGAACATTGCGCATGAAAGGAGGCTCTGGCCGAAACACGACGATTATTGGCCAGGTTGCGCAAGCCAGCCAAGAGGCATACCCCTACCCTGACCGCCTCAACCCTGGCCCGAGGCCCACACCATGCTCTATCCCCTGCTTGGCCTGTTCGGCCTGTGCGCCGGCGTCACCACCTTGCTGTTTGGCTTCGGCGGCGGGTTCTTCGCCGTGCCGCTGTTCTATGCCCTGCTGCTGGCCAGCCATGGCGCGGGGACCGCCATGGCCCAGCACGCCATGCAGATCGCCGTGGCCACCTCGGCCACGGTGATGATCTTCAGCAGCGCGCTGGCCACCTGGCGCCATCACCGCGCGGGCAGCCTGCGCTGGGACCTGGTGCGACCACTGGCGCCGGCCATCGCCCTCGGCGCGCTGCTCGGGGCCTGGGCGGCGCTGTACCTGGCCAGCGCCTGGCTGCGCTGGCTGTTCATCGCCTACCTGGCGCTGAGCCTGATGGACGCCTGGCTGCGCCCGGGCTTCGTCCGCGCTGGCGAACATCGCCTGGCGCCCCTGGGCAGTACCGGCGCCAGCCTGGTCGGCGTGCCCATCGGCGCCCTGGCAGCGTTGCTCGGGGTGGGCGGCAGCGTGATGACCGTGCCACTGATGCGCCGCCGCGGCGCCAGCATGCGCACCGCCACGGCCATGGCCAACCCGCTGTCGCTGCCCATGGCCCTGGCGGCCACGCTGGTCTATGCGCTGCTGCCGGCTGGCCAGCTCGACCTTGGCCCGGGCCTGCTGGGCTTCATCGACCTGCGCGCGGCCCTGGTGATGACCGTCGGCGCCTGGCTCGGCATGCACCTGGCCGCGCCCCTGCTCGGGCGCATCCCCGACAGCCTGCATGCCCGGGCCTACCTGGCGCTGCTGGCCTGCGTGCTGCTGGTGATGCTGGTCAACGGCCGCTAAGGCTGGCGATTGGCCACGGCGACGCGGTAGGCTGCGTCCTGCACTCACCAAGGAAGGCACTGCATGAAGACGTTCGACCGCCTGCTGCTCGCCAGCGGCCTGCTCATCCCCCTCTGGCTGCTGCTGGGCGTCACCCTGACGGCGCTGGCCTACCCCGGCTACGACCACCTGCAACAAGCCATGAGCCAGCTCGGCGCGGTCGGCGCCCCCACCCACGGGCTGTCGCCCTGGGTCAACAATTTCCCGCTGGCCCTGTTGTTCGCACTGTTCGCCTGGGGCCTGGCGCGGCGCTGGCGGCGCTCGAGGCTGGCGCGGCTGAGCGCCCTGCTGGTGCTGTTGCATGGCCTGGGCAGCCTGGTGACCGGCGGGTTTGCCTGTGACCAGGGCTGCGCGCCGCTGGAGCCATCGTTCTCGCAACAGATGCACAACCTCGGCGGCCTGCTGATGTTCCTTTCGCTGACCCTCGCCAGCGTGTTGTGGATCAGCCTGGGCATGCGCCTGACCCGATCCCCGGGGCTGGCCTGGTGGTCGCTGCTGAGCACGGTGCTGGCGGTGGTCACCGTGGTGTTGATGGCCAAGGCCGTGCACAGCGGTGAATTGTTCGGTCTCTACCAGCGCCTGAACTACGGCGTCGGCGTGCTGTGGATCGCGGCCCTGGCCCTGCAGTCGCTGCGCACGCGCCAGCACGGTGGCCTGCAAATGGCCATCGCCTGACGGCAAACTGCTGGCCCCCTGGCGTCGCAAGCGAAGGCAAACTTTGTTTTCCTTCAGATGCTTAGGACAGCAACATGCGAGTGATTCTAGCAACCGTGGCCGGCTGCCTGCTGGCCACCGCCGCCTTCGGCGCCCAGGCCCGGGCACTGAGCCAGAACGATCGCCAGGTGTGCGGCTGGGGCGCGCAGATCGCCGCCGAGGCGCAGCAGGCCAAGCTTTCCGGCGTCACCCTGTACGCCACGCGCAAGAAGCTGCAGGCGCGCAAGTTCAGCAAGCCGTGGATGCGCATGACGGCCTTCGGCATCACCGAGCAGACCTACAACAGCCGGTCTCGGCTGAAGCCGACGGCGATCAAGCAGACGTATTACGAGCAGTGCGTACAGCATGCAGTAGCAAAAAGATAAATTTATATAAATCAATAAATTACTGACATTATTGAATGCTGAATATCACTATGACTTATCGTGATTGCCAGCACTCCCGGGCTGTGCGATAGCGTTATCGCCGGGAGCGAATGACTCGGTAATCGGGTGGCAGGGTCTACGCTGAAGGGTTCACGACAACGAGATCCCTGCCCATGCCCTTGCGATTCTGCTCATTGGCCCTTGCCCTGGCCTGTGCCACCGCCCAGGCCGCCGACCCGACGCCCCAGGAACTGTTCAGCCAGGCCCAGGCCGAACAGCCTCATTACCTGGAGACCCTCAAGACCCTGGTGGCAGTGGACACCGGCACCGGAACCGAGCCCGGATTGAAGCAGGTCGGCAACGAACTGGCGAAACGACTGGAGGCCCTCGGCGCCAAGGTCACGACGCAGCCGGCCACGCCCTCGGTGGGCGACAATATCGTCGGCACCCTCAAGGGCAGCGGCGACAAGGACTTCCTGCTGATGGTCCACTACGACACGGTGTTCGGCCCCGGCACCGTGGCCAAGCGCCCGTTCCGGATCGACGGGGAACGCGCCTACGGCCCCGGCGTGGCCGACGCCAAGGGCGGCGTGGCGATGATCCTGCATGCGCTGAAACTGCTGCAGGACCAGCAGTACAAGGGCTACCGCACCCTCACCGTGCTGTTCAACCCGGACGAGGAGATGGGCTCGGCCGGCTCGCGGCAACTGATCGCCGAGCTGGCGCGCAAGCACGATTTCGTCTTCTCCTACGAGCCGCCGGACAAGGACGCGGTCACCGTCGCCACCAACGGCATCAACCGCCTCAAGCTCGAGGTCAAGGGCCGCGCCTCCCACGCCGGCTCCGCCCCGGAAGCCGGGCGCAACGCGCTGGTGGAGCTGGCGCACCAGTTGCTGCAGTTGAACGACCTCGGCGACAAGGGCAAGGGCACCACCGTCAACTGGACCCTGGCCAAGGCCGGGGAAAAGGCCAATATCATTCCCGCCCAGGCCAGCGCCGAGGCCGACATGCGCTACTCCGACCTGAGCGAGACCGAGCGGGTGCAGGAAGACGCCCTGCGGATCATCAAGAAACAGCTTGTAGCCGATACCCAGGTCGAGCTGGTCGTGGAAAAAGGCCGCCCGCCGCTGGCCAGGAACGACGCCTCCACGGAGCTTGCGCAAACGGCGCGGCAGCTCTACAGCAAGATCGACCGGCAGTTGCAGCCGATCGCCATGCGCTTCGGCACCGACGCCGGCTACGCCTACGTGCCCGACAGCGACAAGCCGGCGGTGCTGGAAACGCTGGGTGTGGTCGGCGCCGGCCTGCATGGCGACGACGAGTACATGGAGATCGCCAGCGTGGCGCCACGCTTGTACCTGACGGTGGCGATGATCCGGCACCTGGCGCAGTAAGCCTGCATGAACATCCTTTACGACGAACGTGTCGATGGACCGTTACCGGCCGTGGACAAGCCGGCACTGCTGGCCGCCCTGCGCGAGGCCCTCCCCGATCTGCAGATCCTGCACCGCAGCGAAGACCTCAAGCCCTACGAGTGCGACGGCCTCTCGGCCTACCGTTCGTTGCCGCTGCTGGTGGCGCTGCCCGAGCGCCTGGAGCAGGTGCAGGCGTTAATGCGGCTCTGCCACCAGCGCGGCGTGCCGGTGGTGGCGCGCGGCGCCGGCACCGGCCTGTCCGGCGGCGCCCTGCCGTTGAGCCAGGGCATCCTGCTGGTGATGGCGCGCTTCAACCGCATCCTCGAAGTCAACCCGCAGGGCCGCTTCGCCCGGGTCCAGCCTGGCGTGCGCAACCTGGCGATCTCCCAGGCGGCGGCGCCCCATGGGCTGTACTACGCGCCCGATCCTTCCTCGCAGATCGCCTGCTCGATCGGCGGCAATGTCGCCGAAAATGCCGGTGGCGTGCATTGCCTGAAATACGGCCTGACCGTGCACAACCTGCTCAAGGTGGAGATCCTCACCGTCGAAGGCGAACGCCTGGTACTGGGCAGCGACGCCCTGGACAGCCCCGGTTTCGACCTGCTGGCGTTGTTTACCGGCTCCGAGGGCATGCTCGGCATCGTCACCGAAGTCACCGTCAAGCTGCTGCCCAGGCCGCAGGTGGCGCGGGTACTGCTGGCCAGCTTCGACAGCGTCGAGGATGCCGGGGGCGCGGTGGCCGAGATCATCGGCGCCGGGATCATCCCGGCTGGGCTCGAGATGATGGACAACCTGGCGATTCGCGCCGCCGAGGACTTCATCCATGCCGGCTACCCGCTGGACGCGGCGGCGATCCTGCTGTGCGAGCTCGACGGCGTCGAGGCCGACGTGCAGGACGACTGCGCCCGGGTCGATGCCGTGCTGCGCAAGGCCGGCGCCCGCGAGGTGCGCCTGGCCTGCGACGAAGCCGAGCGCGTGCGCTTCTGGGCCGGGCGCAAGAATGCCTTCCCGGCGGTGGGGCGCATTTCCCCGGACTACTACTGCATGGATGGCACCATCCCGCGCCGCGAGCTGCCGCGGGTGCTCAAGGGCATCAGCGCGCTTTCCCGGCAGTACGGCCTGCGGGTGGCCAATGTGTTCCATGCCGGCGACGGCAACCTGCACCCGCTGATCCTGTTCGATGCCAACCTGCCCGGTGAACTGGAGCGCGCCGAGGCCATCGGCGGGCAGATCCTCGAACTGTGCGTGGCCGTCGGCGGCAGCATCACTGGCGAACACGGCGTAGGACGGGAGAAGATCAACCAGATGTGCGCGCAGTTCAACAGCGACGAGATCACCCTGTTCCACGCGGTCAAGGCCGCCTTCGACCCACGGGGCCTGCTCAACCCGGGCAAGAACATCCCCACCCTGCAGCGCTGCGCCGAGTTCGGCGCGCTGCATGTACACCACGGGCAACTGCCCTTCCCCGACCTGGAGCGTTTCTGATGGACAGGGACCTCGGCCAGGACCTGCTGGAGCAGGTCAACCAGGCGCTGAACCGGCGCACCCCGCTGCGCATCCAGGGCGGCAACAGCAAGGCCATGCTCGGTCGCCCGGTGACCGGGCAGGTCATCGACACCCGTGGCCACCGCGGCATCGTCGGCTACGACCCCACCGAGCTGGTGCTCACCGCCCGCGCCGGCACGCCCCTGCGGGAGGTCGAGGCGACGCTGCACGAGGCCGGGCAGATGCTGGCCTGCGAGCCACCGCACCTGGGCCCCGAGGCGACGCTGGGCGGCATGGTCGCGGCCGGGCTGTCGGGGCCACGCCGGCCCTGGGCCGGGTCGGTGCGTGACTATGTCCTCGGCACCCGGCTGATCACCGGCCACGGCAAGCTCCTGCGCTTTGGTGGTGAGGTGATGAAGAATGTCGCCGGCTACGACGTGTCGCGGCTGATGGCGGGCAGCTTCGGCTGCCTGGGGCTGCTCACCGAAGTGTCACTCAAGGTGCTGCCGCAACCGCGCCAATGTCTGGGCCTGCGCCTGGAGATGAGCACGCAGCAGGCACTCGCCGCACTCACCGAATGGGGCCGACAAGCGCTGCCAGTCAGCGCCGCCTGCCATGACGGCGAGGCGCTGCATCTGCGCCTGGAGGGCGGCGAAGGTTCGGTGCGCTCGGCCCGTGAGCGCCTGGGTGGTGAAGCGTTCGACACAGGCTTCTGGCAAGACCTGCGCGAGCAGCGCCTGGCGTTCTTCACCGCACCCGCAACGCTGTGGCGGCTGTCCCTGCCCATTGCCTGCGGTGCACTCGAACTGCCGGGACAGCAGTTGATCGACTGGGGTGGCGCCCAGCGCTGGCTCAAGTCCGACGCCCCGACGTCCGTCATCCGGGCATTGGCGGCCGAGGCCGGCGGTCACGCCACCGCCTACGCGCCCGGCGACGACAGCAGCGCCCCGCTCGGTCCGCTGATGCTGCGCTATCACCAGGCGCTGAAACGCCAACTCGATCCCCAGGGTGTGTTCAACCCTGGCCGCCTGTACGCGCACTTGTGAGGCCACGGCATGCAAACCCACCTGAGCGAATCCGCCCGCCAGTTGCCCCGCGCCGACGAGGCCGAACGCATCCTGCGTTCCTGCGTGCACTGCGGGTTCTGCACCGCCACCTGCCCCACCTACCAGCTGCTCGGCGATGAACTGGACGGGCCTCGCGGGCGCATCTACCTGATCAAGCAGGTGCTCGAAGGCGAACCGGCGGGCACCAGCACCCAGGCGCACCTGGACCGCTGCCTGAGCTGCCGCAACTGTGAGACCACCTGCCCGTCGGGGGTGGAATACCACAACCTGCTCGACATCGGCCGCGCCGTGGTCGATCGGCAGGTCCCCCGGCCGCCGGGGCAACGCCTGCTGCGCGCGGGCCTTCGCGCCGTGGTGCCGAGGCCGGGCGCATTCAAGGCGCTTGTGCGCGCCGGGCAGGCCCTGTATCCCCTGCTCCCGGCCAGCCTCAAGGACAAGCTGCCGGCGCAGGTCGTCACCCCGGGCCAACGTCCGATGCCGCGCCACACCCGTCGCGTGCTGCTGCTCGAAGGCTGCGTGCAGCAGGCCCTTTCACCCAACACCAATGCCGCCGCCACTCGCCTGCTCGACCGGCTAGGCATCAGCGTCGAGCCGATCCACCAGGCCGGTTGCTGCGGCGCCGTGGACTATCACCTGGATGCCCAGGCACGAGGCCTCGACCGCGCCCGACGCAACATCGACGCCTGGTGGCCGGCCATCGAGGCCGGCGCCGAGGCCATCGTGCAAACCGCCAGCGGCTGCGGCGCCTTTGTCCGCGACTATGGCCACCTGCTTCAACAAGACCCACGCTACGCCGCCAAGGCCGCTCGGGTCAGCGCCCTGTCTCGTGACCTGGTACAGGTGCTGCAGGCCGAGCCACTGGAGCATCTGGGTCTATGCGCCGAGCAGCGCCTGGCATTCCACTGCCCCTGCACCCTGCAGCACGCCCTCAAGCTTGGCGGCGCGGTGGAAGGTCTGCTGGCCCGGCTGGGCTTCCATCTCACCCAGGTGCCGGATAGCCACTTGTGCTGCGGCTCGGCCGGCACCTATTCACTGACCCAGCCGCAGCTGGCGCGCCAGCTGCGCGACAACCGCCTCAATGCCCTGGAAAGCGACAACCCACTGGTCATCGCCACTGCCAACATCGGCTGCCAGCTGCACCTCGGCGGCGCCGGTCGCACGCCGGTGCGGCACTGGATCGAAATCGTCGAGGCGGCACTTGAGCCCGGCGCTGTCGAGGCCGCGGAAATTGTGCCCCGCACCTGACGCGGATCAAGGCGATGTTCAACCTGGTGCCTGTAATTTCGGAACCCTCCTACCGAAAGTACGGAAGCTTCTAGATTGTTGCCCCACCCTCGGCAAAACATCATCAGGACTGGAGACGTGACCGCCGCCCCGGCGCGGCCAACCCCATCCAGACGAGGCCATGCCATGCCCACAAATGCTCATCGCCCTACCCGCGAACTGCGCCACACCCTGCGTCAACTGTTGGCCCACGAGGTCAGCAACCCCGACGACAACCCGCACCTGTCCGGGGTGCGGTTCTTCTGCGCCACCGATGAACACACCCGCCAGCTGATCGAGCGTGTCGAGCTGCTCGCCAGCGAAGCCTTCTTCGATGCCAAGGGCCGCGCCATCCCCGCGCGCATGCGCGAAGCAGCGGTGGATGGCGTGTGCATCCAACAGAAACGCAAGGCCTGCGAGGACGAGACGGTGATCCGCATCGCATTGCCGGAAAAAGGCTACATCACCATCAGTACCGCTCGCCTGTGAACACGCCGTCCCTCTCATGGAACTGCACATGACTTGTTGATTTAGCAGGAACCTGTGGGAGCGGCTTTAGCCGCGAACACCGGCAAAGCCGGTGCCATCCACCGCGTTGCTTGCTTCGCGGGTAAACCCGCTCCCACAGGGTATGCCACTCGCTCTCGGGTATTATTCCCTGCGCGATCGTCAGTAGGGCCCCTTGCAGCTTTGTCGATAAAACCCGAAGCTTTTACACCCCCTGCGCTTCGGACCCCCTGCCCCGATGGAACTGCACATCCGCCTCGAAGGCCGCAAAGGCCTGGCCGACCAGCTCTACCAGCAACTGCGCGCCGGCATCGACAGCGGCCACCTGGCGGCCGGCACCCAACTGCCACCCACGCGCCTTTTGGCCGAGCAGCTGGGGGTTTCGCGCAAGACCGTGGCCGAAGCCTACTCGCGCCTGACCTACGACAACCTGCTCAGTGGCGTGGTCGGTCGCGGCACCTTCATCACCCCGCGCCACACGCCGCGCCAGAGCGACAGCGACAACATCCCCCTGGCCGCCGCCGAAACCCTCGAACGCTGGCGCCAGCGCGCCACGGTATTGGGCCAACGGGCGCTGGACGCGCCGTCGCGCTACGACTTCATCGGCGGTGCCTCGAGCAAGGCGCAGTTCCCCTACGACCACTGGCGCAGTTGCATGAACTACGCCCTGCGCCGCAGCCAGCGCCACCCCGACCGACAGTTTTCCGCCCAGGGCCTGCCCGAGCTGCGCGAGGCCATCGCCCACCAGATTGCCTTCACCCGCGGCATCCAGTGCACCGCAAGTGACGTGCTGGTATGCAACGGCGCCCAGCAGGCCCTGGACCTGATCGCCCGGGTACTGGTCGAACCCGGCTGCAAGGTGGCCATGGAGGACCCGGGCTACCCACCGGCGCGCCAACTGTTCCTGGCCCTGGGCGCGCGCCTGCAGTCGGTGGCGGTGGACGACCAGGGGCTGTGCGTCGAGCAGATCGAGGACGGCACCCGGCTGATCTACGTGACACCCTCGCACCAGTTTCCGCTTGGCATGCCCATGGCCGAGCCGCGGCGCCAGGCGCTGCTGGCGCGGGCTGTCGAGCTCGGCGCGCTGATCATCGAGGACGACTACGACTGCGAGTTCCGCTACCAGGGGCCAGCCGCCGAAGCCTTGCAGCGCCTGGATCGACATGGCCTGGTGGCCTATGTCGGAACCTTCTCCAAGACCCTGCTGCCGGAGTTGCGCCTGGGCTACGCGGTGCTGCCACCGGCCGTGCTGCAGGCCGCCTGCGTGGCCAAGCACCTGAGCGACTGGCACAGCCCGACCTTGCAGCAATGGGCCCTGGCCCGCTTCATCAGCGAAGGTCACCTGAACAAGCACATCCGTCGTTGCCATGAGGTGTACAGCGCCCGCCGCGAGCGGATCCTGGCACGCCTGGGCGGCGACCTGGCGCCCTGGTTCGACACGGTGCCGGCCAGCGCCGGCTTTCACCTGAGCGCGCTGGCCAAGCCCGGGGTGGATATCGAGCTGTTGATCAACCTGGCGCGCAAGGTGGAAGTCGGCCTCTACTCGCTGGCCCCGTTCTTCAGCGAAGCGCCGGTCAGGCCGGGACTGCTGTTCGGTTTCGGTGCCATCGAACTGCTGGACATCGACCCGGCGCTGGACCGGGTCGGTGACACCCTGCAGCGCCTCAGTTGAGCGCTGCCTCAGCGACTCGTCCCTCACGGGCGATGGCCCGGGCATAGCCTTTCGGAGCGAAACGCACGGTCACCAGCAGCATCGCCAGCACGGTGCAGGCCAGCAGGGTCCAGGAGGCCTGGAAGTCGCCGCTGACATCACGCAACCAGCCGGTGACGTACGGCACGATACCGGTGACGATGAAACCTACGCCCTGGACGAAAGCCGCCAGGCTGCCGGCTTCGCCGGGCGTGCGCAGGTGCTCCAGGGTCAGCGTCAGGCTGAGGCTGAAGCACGCGCCCAGGCCCAGGCCGATCAGCGCCACCCACAGGCCCATGGCGCTGGCTGGCGCCAGCAGCAGGCCAAGGAAGCCCGCCAATTGGATCAGCAAGGCCAGCCACAGGCCCGGCCGCCGATCAACCAGACGCCGCAGCAGCAACGGCAGGCCCAGGGCACCGCAGACCTGGAAGATGGTCATCAGGCCAACCAGCTCGCCGCCGCCCTGGGCCGTGCCGCCGTGCTCGAGGTGATAGGCCGGCAACCAGGCCACCATGCTCGTATAGCCACCGTTGATCAGCCCGAAATAGAGCGCAAGCAGCCAGGCCCGGCGGTTGCCGAACCAATGGCCGCCCCCGCCACCGGCCAGGCTGGGTGCATCCTGGCGCGGGCGCAGGACGGTCCACGCCACGATCGCCAGCAGCGCCGGAAACGCCCACAGGCCAAGGCCGAACTGCCAATGGCCGAAGTGCGCGGTGATCGATGGGCCAAGCACCGCCGCCAGGCCACCGCCGCTCATCAACGCCGCCGAATACAGCCCCATGGTCGCCGCCAGGCGGCCGGGGAACCAGCGGTTGACCAGCCCCGGCATCATGCCCTGCACCACGGCGACACCCAGGCCTGCGACCACCGCACTTACGATCAGCGCCCAGGCGCTGTCCAGTTGCAGGCGCCACAGACACGCCAGGGCGATGGCCGCCAGTCCCGCCAGCATGCCGCCATGCTCGCTCAGCCAGCGCCGCAGCCAGGGTTGCAGAAGCGGTACCAGGCCCATGCACAGCACCGGCAACGCGGTCAGCAGCGCCGCCTGCTGGTAGCCCAGGCCGGTGCTCTGGCGCATCGGTTCGAGCAGTGGGCCAATGCTGGTAAGAATCGGCCGCAGGTTCAACGCCAGCAGCACCACCAGCAACAGGTTCAACGCGCCCCTCATGCTTCGCCGGCCTGCTGCCATTCAAGGTACAGGCCGCTTTCACCCGCCGGTTTCAGCGGGCGCAGGGGCAGGCTCTGCTGCTGTGGCGGGCGGGCCATCTGCGCATACACTGCGGCGGTGGACAACCCATAGGGCTCGCCCTCGTCGTTGTCGTAGGCGAACCAGGCGCGCTCGATGCCGCACAGGTGCATGGCGGCCAGGCACATCGGGCACGGATGGCCGCTGGCGTAGATCTCGGCACCGTCCAGGCGCGCCCGGCCAAGCACCTGGGCGGCCTGGCGGATGGCCTGCATCTCGGCGTGGCTGGTGGGGTCCTGGGTGCTGTGGATCTGGTTGACGGCACGGGCGACCACCTGCCCCTGGTGGACCAGCACGGCGCCGAAGGGGCGGCCACCGGCCTGGATATTGGCGCGGGCAAGCTCAAGGGCCTCGCGCATGAATCGATCTGCGGACATGAAACGGTTCTCAGGTGAAGACCTGCCCATTATCCCGCCTCGGCCGCCCTGGCAGAAATGAAGAGATTGGATGCCTGTCAGTGCCCATCCGAATGACGGATTGGCCTCCTGGCAAAGCGCGGGATTGGCTATTCGGCGCGGCCCGCCCTGGCGCTAGGCTCTGTACGACATGTATCTGCACTCGCCCATACTGCGTTAAAACGGGGCTCGGAATGCTCATGTACTCCAGTACACTCCGCTTCCTCCCCCCGTTTCGCCTTGTCTGGCCTTCGCGCAGACACATGTCGTACAGACCCTAAGGTAGTGCCACTTTCCTCTTGTCGAACTGGAGCCTCACCATGCATGACCGTATCGAATGGGCCAAACACTCGCCGGAAGCCTACAAGGCCATGATCGGCCTCGAGCAGGCGCTGGTCGCCTCGGGCCTTGAGCATTCACTGCTCGAGCTGATCCGCCTGCGCGCCTCGCAGATCAATGGCTGCGCCTACTGCGTCAACATGCACGCCAACGATGCGCGCAAGGCTGGTGAAACCGAAGCGCGCCTGCAGACCCTGAGCGTCTGGCGCGAGACCCGCTACTTCAGCGAGCGCGAGCGGGCGGCCCTGGCCTGGGTCGAAAGCCTGACCCGCCTGGCCGAGAGCGGCGCGCCGCAGGACGAGTACCAGGCGCTGCTGGAACACTTCAGTGCCAAGGAGGTCGCCAACCTGACCCTGGCCATCGCCACCATCAATGCCTGGAACCGCTTCGGCGTGGGCTTTGCCATGGTGCCGGCATAACAACTCAAGGCGCCTGCAACGGTACCGCCCGGGCCAACTGTTCACGCAACCACTGATGCGCAGGATCGCGGTGCACCCGCTCCGGCCACAGCATCAGCATCTCGAAGCCCGGCACCACCAAGGGCGCCTCCACCACCCTGAGGGCCGGGTTCCCGGCCACCAGGCGCGGCGGCAGCATGGCCACCAGGTCGCTGTCGACCAGCATCGCCGCAAGCCCCGAGAAGCGCGGTACCGACAGCACCACATTGCGTGCCAGGCCCTGCTCGGCCAGGGCGTCGTCGGTGGGCCCCGTGAAACCTCCACCATCGGGCGAGACGATGATTTGTGGCGTGATGCGCCCATCCCGTTCCGGCGGCAGAACGGTGGGGATTATGTGATTCCGGCGTTGCCCCTGCGGCCAGAGCTTGCGCCTGGCCGGGATGGATTGGGCGTGCATGTTGCCGACTAGGCGGATACCAGGTGTCCGCCACAACCCTTGCAGCGCCTGTCAGATCGAGCGCCGCCCGCGCGGCGCATCGCGGCACAAGGCCGCTCCCACATCTGTTTCGGGCCAGTCAATCCTGTGCTCTTACCTGGTCCGCCTTGTTGGTCCGACGCAATTTCAGCGTGGGCATTACTGTCGCCTCACCTGTCTCAAGACATGCGCCAAGGCGGG
>NZ_JANCLM010000042.1:0-54157 GCF_024259445.1 Pseudomonas sp. DVZ6 | reverse complement strand
GACGGCCCCGGCGATCTTGCATGAACGCTGAAATCCTGGGGCCGCCTTGCGGCCCTTTCGCGGCACAAGGCCGCTCCTACAAAGGCCATGTAACTTAGAAACTATACGTCCCGGTCACCACCAGGCTGCGCGGATCGCCCACCTGGATCTGCGCGGCGCTGGTGGCCGAGCTGTAGTAGGTCTTGTCGGTGATGTTGCTCAGCGCCGCGCGCACATCCCAGTCATGAGTGCGGTAGCCCGCCAGCGCGTCCCAGCGGCCATAGCCCGGCAGGATCACGGTGTTCTGGTTGTCGGCGTAGCGGTCGCCGACCAGGGTCAGGCCGGTTTCGGCGTACCAACCCAGCTCCGGTTTCCAGGTGACGAACAGGCTGGCGTTGCGCTTGGCCACGTCGTTGATGCGGTTGCCCTGCTGGCCGTTGTTGTCCTTGACGATGGTCGCATCCTGCAGGCCGATGCCGCCGCGCACATACCAGTTGCCCACCACGTTGCCGGTAGCGGTCAGCTCGATGCCGCGCGAGCGTTGCAGGCCGCTGAGCTGGATCAGCTCCGGGTTGATCGGGTCGCGGGTACGGCGGTTGTACAGCTCCAGTTCGTAGATCGCGAGGGTGGTGCTCAGGCGCTGGTCGAACCATTCGCTCTTGACCCCGATCTCCTTCTGCCGGGTCTGTTCCGGGTCGGTCTGGTTGGTGTTGCCGGCAGCGCCTGGTGTGATGCCGATGAGGCCGCCACCGACCGGAGAGTAGGTCTTGCTCCAGGACGCATAGAAGGAGTGGTCCTGCCAGGGCGTGTACACCACGCCGATGCGCGGGCTGAAACTGTTGTCCTTCTGCTTTTCCGAGATGTCGCGCAGCTTGTTGGTGGTGTCCACCTCGAACTGGTCGAAGCGTACGCCCGCCAGCAGTTGCCACTGGTCGTTGAGGCGGATCTGGTCCTGCAGGTAGATACCGGTGCTCTCGACGTCGGTGTGGTTGTTGCTGGACACCCGCATCGTGCCGTTGTGCTGCTGGCCGGCCGTCGAGCCCTGCACGGGTACCGATGGCACGCCGACGCCCTGGTGCAGCAGCGAGTTGCGGCGTTGCTCGCCCATTTCCAGGCCCACCAGCAGCGTGTGCTCAAGACCAAAGGTCTCTACATGGCCTTCCAGCTCGACGGTGTTGTAGAGGTTGCGGGTGCTCAGGTCCTGTTGCCAGCGCTGGCGATCCACCAGCCCGGCAGCCGGGCGGTAGGCGGTCAGGTAGGTGTTGTCGAAGTCGCTCTCCAGGGTGAACAGGCTGAAGGTGTGGCGCAGTTGCCACTGGTCGTTCAGCTCGTAGTTCAGGCGCGAGCGCAGCGATTCGGCGCGGTCGTTGATGTAGTCGCGCTGGGTGTCGCCGTAGGTGGTCTTGCGGCTGACATCGGCCGGGCGCCCGGTGAGCGGGTTGCCGGGGATGCCGCGATCAGGGGTGCGGTCGTAGCGGCTGTACTCGTACTGCACCAGCCAGTTCAGCTCGGGGGTGATCTGCCAGCTCATGGACGGCGCGAACAGCTGGCGGTGGTTGCCGTCGATGCCGTCGCGGAAGCTGTTTTTGTCTTCGTTGCCCAGGTTCAGGCGCAGGCTGAGGGTGTCGCTGGGGTCGGCGCTGAGGTCGGCGTACAGGCTGCGCAGGTCCTGGCTGCCGCCCTGGGCCTCGATGCTCGAGCGGCGGCCGTGCTCCGGCGCCTTGCTCACCCGGTTGACGATGCCGCCCTGGCTGCCACGGCCATAGAGCACCGCCGCCGGGCCCTTGAGCACCTCGACCCGCTCGATGTTGTGCAGGTCGCGGGTGTACTGGCTGTCGTCGCGGATGCCGTCCAGGTAGAAGTCGTTGCTGGCGTCGAAGCCGCGGATGCGCAGGCTGTCGAAGCGGGTGTCGGCGCCGCTGCTGACGTTGGGGATGCCTTCCAGCGCCTTGCCCAGGTTGCTGCTGCCGTAGTCCAGCACGTTGCGGGTCTTCACCGAGTCGATGGCCTGCGGCACATAGCGCGCCGGGGTCGAGGTGCGGGTCGCGGTGGTCACGTCCTTGACCCGCGGGTTGTCCTCTTCGCGGGTGCTGTCGGCGGTCACCGAGGTTTCCGGCAGGGTCGTGGTGGCGGCACTGGCCAGGCCGGCGCTGAACAGCAGTGACAGGCCCAGGGTCAGGGGGGAAAGGCGGCAGGGGGCAGGCATCGAAGGCGTCCAAGGAATGGAGTGAGAAATTGGGCGCGAATGGTAATGCTTGCTATTTACTGTTGCATCGACATTTGTAAAGGGTTGTCTTTACATATGTTTCAAAATGTTGCTATCTATTCGGATTGATTTTGAATTGTCTTGATATTCATGCGGATGCGCACGGGGATGACCTGTAGGAGCGGGCTTGTCCCGCGATGGCGCCCTGGCTGGACGGTGATGAGGGCATTGCCGACCTTATCGCGGGGCAAGTCGCACCGCCGCTCCCACGCTGCTCAGGGCAATTTCCGACAGGGTATCGAGAGGCCTGCGGAAGCACGGTCGTATGACGGTTTTATGGATTTCGCCCGCTTTCCACAAAAGAGACAAATTTGCGCTGACCCACGGCAGATATGCATGGAAATGCACCAGCGCCGACCTTGTTTTTGGTTATATCAACCTGCATTTCACGTTTTTTTGACATGTATGAGCAGGCAGGGCTAGGATTCGGGCTCTACGCCTGCTGGCCATTCTCTGGCCATGCGGCTGCAAGGCCCGTTGCAGACCATTGGCGGGCCTTCGGCTTGGATCCGCATAGCGTCGAACCTACGAAGGGGCGTTGGTTCCTGGCGTTCTCATGCAGAGCGTTTTTGAATACGAAATAAGGAAAATAACATGTTGAAAACCAGGATCAGCCTGGTCGCCCTGGCGATGATCGCCGCGACCCAGGCACAGGCCAATGAGCAGGCCGAAAGCAAGGGCTTCGTTGAAGACAGCCACGCCAACGTACTGCTGCGTAACGCCTACATCAACCGTGACAAGAAGCACGGTACCGATGACCAGATCGAGTGGGGCCAAGGCTTCATCGCCAACTTCTCCTCCGGTTTCACCCAGGGCACCGTGGGTGTCGGTGTCGATGCCTTCGGCCTGTACGCCGTGCGTCTGGATGGTGGCAAGGGTCACAACGGTGGCGCGGGTGTCGATTTCTTCAAACCGCACAACTCCACGAACGCCGATGGCAACGCCAGTGGTCCGCATGACCTGGCCCGTGCAGGTGCAGCCGTGAAGTTCCGCATCTCCAACACCGTGCTCAAATACGGTGACCAGATGCCTACCCTGCCAGTACTGCAGTACGACGATGGCCGTCTGCTGCCGGAAAGCTTCACCGGTACGCTGATCACCTCCAAGGAAATCCAAGGCCTGGAGCTGAACGCCGGTCGCTTCACCCAGGAGGCGCGTAAGAGTGCCGAACGCCGTGATGGCGGTGGCCTGAAGTCGATCAATGTGCTCGGCGGCAGCTACAAGTTCACCGATAACTTCACCGCGTCGCTGTACACCGCCGACAACGAAGACGTGATGAAGAAGCACTACCTGGGCCTGAACTACGTCTTCCCGATCGCCAGCGACCAGTCCCTGACCCTGGACTTCAACGGCTACAAGTCGGACATCGACAACAAGTACGTGCGTGCGGCCAAGCTCAACGGCGACTCCAACACCATCTGGAGCCTGGCGGCGACCTACGCCTACGGCCCGCACTCGTTCACCCTGGCGCACCAGCGCAGCACCGGCAGCACCGGCTATCAATATGGCTGGTATCAGAACGCGGGTGGCGTGGGTGATGGTGGTTCGACCATCTACTTGGCGAACTCCTACTGGTCCGATTTCAACGCCGAGGACGAGCGCTCCTGGCAGTTGGGTTACGGCCTGGACTTCGGTGCCTTTGGTATCCCTGGCCTGACCTACAAGCTCGCCTACGTGGTGGGTGACAATATCAACACTCGCACCGTCGGCAAGCCTGAGGGTTACGGTGAAGGTAAAGAGCGCGAAATCTTCAACCAGATTCGCTACGTGGTTCAGGAAGGCCCGGCCAAGGATCTGTCGATCAAGCTGCGTAGTTCCTTCCTGCGTACCAACAACGCCGTTCGTTATGCCGACAACTACACCGACGACGGCAACGAAGTCCGCGTATTCGTCGAGTACCCGATCAGCATCTTCTGATCCTGATCTTGCGTGACCCGCAGCCCCGGCCTATGCCGGGGCTGTTTCTTTCCGGCGCACGCTGGCCGCCGCCACCTCGATCTCCCCCGTCTCCGGTGCAAAGCTGTCGCTGCGTGCCATCCGCCACATCCGCGCATAGAACTCGCTGTCGATCGTGCCGCTGAGCAGCTCGCCCGGCTTGAGGAAGGTGTGCAGCTGCGAAAACAGGCCGATCTCGCTGGCGCTGATACGCCGCGCCAGGTGCTTGGGCTTGAGTTCAGAGGGATGGTCCAGGCCGGCGGCGGCAAGCATCTCGGCCAGGGCATGCAGGGTGTTGCGGTGGAAACTGGCGACCCGCTCGGCTTTCTCCGGCACCACCAGTGCGCGCTGGCGCAGCGGGTCCTGGGTCGCCACCCCGGTGGGGCACTTGTTGGTGTGGCAGCTCTGCGACTGGATGCAGCCGATGGCGAACATGAAGCCCCGCGCCGAGTTCACCCAGTCCGCGCCGATGGCCAGCACGCTGGCGATGTCGAAGGCGCTGACCAGTTTGCCCGCCGCACCGATGCGGATGCGCTCGCGCAGGTTCAGCCCCACCAGGGTGTTGTGCACGAACATCAGGCCCTCGCGCAGCGGCACGCCCATGTTGTCGGAGAACTCCCGGGGCGCCGCGCCAGTGCCGCCTTCCTTGCCGTCGACGACGATGAAGTCCGGGGTGATGCCGGTGGCCAGCATGGCCTTGGCGATGCCCATGAACTCCCACGGATGGCCCAGGCAGAACTTGAAACCCACCGGTTTGCCGCCGGACAGCTCGCGCAGGCGGGCGACGAACTGCAGCAGCTCCCGCGGTGTGCTGAAGGCACTGTGGGCGGCCGGCGAGATGCAGTCCTCGCCTTCGCGCACGCCCCGGGTGGCGGCGATCTCGGCGCTGACCTTGTGCCCCGGCAAAATCCCGCCATGGCCCGGCTTGGCGCCCTGGCTGAGCTTGATCTCGATCATCTTCACTTGTGGCGCGCGGGCCTGTTCGGCGAAGCGATCGGGGTCGAAGTGGCCGTCCTCGGTACGGCAGCCAAAATAGCCGCTGCCGATTTCCCAGATCAGGTCGCCGCCGTGTTCGCGGTGGTAGGGGCTGATGCTGCCCTCGCCGGTGTCATGGGCGAAGCGTCCCAGGCGCGCGCCCTTGTTCAGCGCGGCGATGGCGTTGGCGCTGAGGGCGCCGAAGCTCATGGCCGAGATATTGAAGATCGACGCCGAGTACGGCTGGCGGCACTGCGGGCCGCCGATGCGGATGCGGAACGAGGCCGGGTCGGCCATCGGCACCGGCAGCATCGAATGGCTGATGAACTCGAAGCCCGGCTTGTAGGCATCGTTGAGGGTGCCGAAGGCTTTCTCGGCGCTCTCGTTCTTGGCCCGGGCGTAGACCAGCGAACGCTGGGCGCGGGAGAACGGCAGCTTGTCGTCGTCGCCCTCGATCAGGTACTGGCGGATCTCCGGGCGGATGGTCTCGATCAGGTAGCGGATGTTGCCCAGTATCGGATAGTTGCGGCGCACGGCGTGGTGGCGTTGGCGCAGGTCGTTGAGGCCGACCAGGCTGAGCAGGGCGCTGATGACGGTGAAGGGCCAGAGCCAGGTGTGCGCAGGCAGGAACGGAGCGCTGGCGATCGTGAAGACCAGGCACAGGAACAGGCAGGCATAGCGGCTGGGGAGCGAGTCTTTCATGGGTCCATCGCAGGCGGGATGACCCGGCCTAGGATAGGCAAAGGCTGCGGGGGGAAAACCTGGGGTTTCGGTAAAAGACTGTTACTCGACGCGGAATTGCCTGGAGAGCACATGGCCAGGTTTGACTGTAGCCAGGGCCCCGGTCTCCAATCAGGTGAACTGGATGAAGAAGAAGCCGGCTTCATCGCCTTGCTTGCCGCGCCGTGCCTGCCTGTCGACATACAGGTAGCCGATACCGTCCGAGAACAATCCCACGTGCTGCCGGCTGGCGGCGGCCACATCACTGTCGAGCAGTTGCATCAGGAACAGGAAGCGCTGGGGTTCGTAGATCGGGTCCTGCAGCCAGCAAGGCCTGCCGACGGGCTTGCTCAGGTCGATACCGCTGTCCTCGTCCTCCAGTTCCTGTTCTTCTTCCTCATCGCTGAAGGGTTCGAACTGAATGTAGGCTCGGTCCAGCAGTAAGGCCGCGGCGGGCGGGGCGATCGACTGGTCGGCCAGCTCGTGCAGGATGACCCGGGCAAAACGATTGGCGCGCTTTTCGTCGAGCTCGCTCTGCTGATTGACAGTGTAGTGGCGCTGGGTGGACCGGTTGAAGGCGCCGTCTTGCTGACGCGCGGTGATGAACACCGTGATCGCCATGCCGGGTGGAATGAAGGTGACGGGCAGGAAGCGGTCGCTCAATGTCAGCAGCGGGGTCATCGGCTCATCAGTGTCCGGGCTTCGTGGCCATAGCGAGGCATCCTTGAGGCGGGCGCCGCCGCCGATCTGGCCCAGACCGTGATCCTGGCCGGAAAGCACGATTTTTTGCGAGGTCATGGTCAATAGCATCCTTTGCGTCTTACGGGTTGTTCCACTTCAGATCGGCGTCTCCAGCGCCAGGACCTTCCAGCTCGCCTTGCGTTTACGCTCGATGAGCGCGGCCAGGGCCTTGGCGGTCGGAGCACCCTTGCCGGTGAACTTCACCGGTGCCAGGGTCAGCAGGGTGACCTTCTCACGTTCGGGAATCCGCTCGCCTTCACCATGCTTGTTCCAGGGCTTGTCCACTGCCAACAGCGCATCCACCGCGCAAGGCCAGTGCAGGTCGGCAAACTGTGGATCGTCACGCTGGAACAGCATGCCCTCGGCCACCGGGCCCTGCTCGAAGGTTCTGGCGGCGAGGCGTGCCAGCATTCCTACTGGAAAATACCAGGCGTCTGGCACCGGCAATCCGGCCTGGGGCAGTGCCCAGTCACCCGGCAGGCAGAGGAACAACTCGGTCATCGGGGCAACCTGGTACAGGCCGGTGGTGAACAGCAGCTTGTAGTCGGTCTTGCTATCGATCAGGCTGACATGCAGCGTGCCGCGAGGGTCTTCACTGGGAGGGCAGAACGCGGTAGGCAGGACCCACCCAGCGGTATTGTGCACAAAGGTGACAATGGCCTGTCCGGCGCCTTCGGCATCGGCGTCCTCGACATCGTTGATGCTGCGTGCACCGTGTTCGAGCAGCAGATCGACCGTGCGCTGATGCCCCCATTCGCGCGCAGCGTCCAGTGCGCTGTCATTGGCGCGTCGGTGCAGGCGATTGACCTGTGCGCCTCGTGTCAGCAGCAGTGCAACGACCTCGTTGTGGCCCGACTGGGCCGCTGCGTATAGCGGTGGGCAGACGCTTAGTGGCAGGCCGTCGACCCAGGCACCGGCATCGAGCAGGCAAACGCAGGTTTCAAGGTGCCCTTCGCTGGCTGCCAGTTCAAGAGCACTGGCATGACCCTCGTCTACATACGGCTGGTTCGGCGCCAGGCCCAGCTCCAGGAGCAGGCCACAGCTAGCCGCCTGTCCGGCTCGAGCGGCCATGTGCAGCAGCCCCTCCTCGTCGGCCTCGCCATAGCGGGGCAGCACCAGCAGTTCGGGGTATTTCTGCGCGAACGCACGTAGCCGCTCCAGCTTGCCTTCTTCTACATCGTCGTAGAGGCGGTCGAGCTTGGTCTCATGCTTTTCGTAGAGTTGTTGCCAACCGATCATCAAATAGCGGTTCCCCGTCCGAGGGTCTGGTTCAGGTTAAGTAAGACCCTTGTCAGCCCCACGGAAATATCACTTGCCCGGGAGGGGGATCAAGGCGAACTGGAATGCTTCCGGGCAGTGCTGCTCGAGCCAGTTCTTTGCCCGTTCACTGACGAAATAGCCGCCGTGCACATCGGCCTTGAAGAAGTCGGCGTGCTCATCAGCACGGACTACCTGCAGGTAATGAGAGGGATCATTGCTCTTTACACTCTCGTCCATGCGCAAGGCGACCTTGCCAGCGACGTAGGCGCACCAGAACGCCGGCATGCGTGCTGCCAGTTGTGGGGCATGGGGGCGTGACTCGATGATCGATTCGGGCTCGTCATCCAGCTCCAGGTAGACGCTGATGTCCTTGGCCGCGTCCCATTGCTGCCAGTCGAGTTCGACAATATGGGTCTTTTCCAGATGCTCGAAGCGGCTGATGCCTTTCAGGCCAGAGTTCTCCAACGCCTTCTTTGTCGGCTCGGTCAGTACCAGCAGGCCAGAGCGGATGTAGGCGGGCGGTGTGTAGGGGCCGGTACGCTCGATGCTGTCAATGTCGGTGTCTTCGTCCCAGGCGATCATGCCGTAGGCTAGCACCTCACCCCAATCGCCCCAGGGTGCTTGTGCGTTGCTGACAAAATAGATGTTCATATCAGGCTTCACGGCTCTTGCTGTTCTGGTCGCAACGTCTTTCATAGAGCCATTGCCATGAGGGGGTCGCGCAACAGTTGTATTGCCCATGCGGCGCCCAGCGAGCAGATTGGCCGCCAAGGACTTAAACCTTGAGCAGCTCGGGATAGTCACTGAACCAATAGTCCAGGGCATCCTGATTGAGACCATGCTCACCGCGCCAGAAGTCCATCGGGTAGCTCCAATCTGACGAGCGCGCGCTACGTGGCGCCAGGCCGAGGTTGGTGTAGCGGTACAGCAGGCCTGGATGCTCTGGCGTCTGCAGTATTCCGCAGTGTCCCAGCAGGTCGAGGAACCCCCGGCCCTCTTCTTCGCTCATCTTGATACCGGGTAGTTTACGCAGCAGCTTGAGCAGGTCCTTGGGTTTGGTCACGGCAGGCACGTTACGGATCAGGTCCAGGATCGACACCATCAGCTCCAGGTTGCCCGGCTGTTCTTTCGGCCCGGCGTTATGCTCCTGCAACTGGAACGCGATATTGGAGGGGCTGCCGAAAAGCGCTGCGCCGATCAGAAAACGCACCCTGTTGAGGGCAATGAAGTTGACTTCGCGCTCCTTGAAGAAACTGCAGACCTGACAGTTCAGTTGGTCCTGCGCCGTGAAGGCGTGTTGCGGCAGGTGTGTCGCGCAAGCATAGGCCGACAGGGCCGCGCGCAGGTAGGCCTGGTTGCGCTCGACACCGGTGAGAAAGTTGGCGACCACCTCTTTCTTCACCACGGTCTCTCGCGCCTTGAACAGCCAGGTAAGCACCTGGTCATGGCTCATTCTGCGGGTCTCGGTCGCCAGGCCTGTGGCTACCAGCGCCGAGCTTGGTGGCTCGCTGGGATGCTGGGCCTTGAGGATCTTGCAAAGTTGTTCAGGAGTTGCATTCATGTTCATTTCCCGCAGGAGCTTTTGTTGGCCTTGGGGGGCAGGGCGCCACGGCTGTCGAGCACGGGCAGTTGCGTGACTTTGCTGACACCGCGTGCCTTCAGGAAGTCGTTGGCGAGCGCTATCCGCTCGAGGCCAGGGTCTTTTTTCGCCTTGGCGTCGGAGATGCCATAGATCTTGTTGCCTCGCACGTTCGGGTTCTTTCTGCCGAGCACTTCTCGCTCGCGGATCCCTGAGTCCTCGATGCCGCGTATCGTGTCGTAGTCGGTACCAATCGGTGTCACGCGGTTGATGCGGTCACCTTCCTTGAAGCGTGGGCCGTCTGCGCCCTTGGTTTCCATATGTCGGCGTACCACGCCTTCGAGCGTATCGTTGTCCGAGGCTCGCCCGTTGTAATACGGGTTGCCTTTCTCGTCGGAAAGGAAATAGCTCCAGTCCAACCCGTGCGGATCTATCCCGCCGACAGGGTTCGGCGCATAGCGGTACAGGTTGATGCCGCCTTCCAGGCCAATAGGGTCGGGCTGAGTGAAGCGGCCGCTCTGTGGGTCATAGTAGCGGAACAGGTTGTAGTGCAAGCCAGTCTCACGGTCCAGGTACTGACCTTGAAAGCGCAGGTTCTGCTGTTCGATGAAGTCCTCAGTCCTCCACTCGCGCAAGGTCATGCCCCAGGCGGAGCATTCGCCCTCCCAAGCCAGCGTGCCGTCACTGTCGGTCAGTTGCTCGGGCAGACCGTTGAGGGCGTTGTGGTAATGGAGCGTGCGTTGATGCGCACCTTGACCGTCGACACGTGCCAGGACTCTATAGCCCGGTTCATGGACATACAAAGTGAGGTGGCCGTTGCAGCGCTCTTGCAGCAATTTGAGACCGTCCCAGCCAAAGTCGGTGCTGCCCAGCAGATTGCCCTGATCGTCTTGCTCGGTCTTGCCGATGCGGCGCCCGAGAGGGTCATAGTGCAATTTGACGATGCGCTCGCGCCCGCCGCGTACAGAGCGCACCTGAACAAGGCGATGATGCTGGTCGTAGCTCATATGCTGTTCGCCATACAGCGTGCTGCGTTTTTCCGACAGGCGTCCGAAACCGTCATAGCGGTAGTGGCGATCTTTCAGCTGTAGCAACTGGTCATGGCGGGCGACTTGCCCAGCACCGGGCACACGGTTTGCCGCAGCGTCATAGAGGTATTGTTCGTTTTGGCCTGGCAACGGTCCCTGGTTGGCAAGCAGGCGATCCGTTGCGTCGTAATGCATCAGCAGCTGATGTTGATAATCGGGTTGCTGGCGCAGGTAGAGCACCAGATTGTCGCGATCATCGAAGTCGAAGCGCTGCTGCCAGGGCGCGGGCAGGTGTTCGTTGTGGTCGGCGCCCCAGCGCAGACGGGCGCTCGGCCGGCCACTGAGGTCATATTGGCTACGGGTAAGCAGCCGTCCCTGGGTTCGCGAGACCTCACGGTGCAGGCGATCGCGCTCGAAATCGCAGATCACCTGCCCGTCGATGTTGATCTGATGGAGGTGTCCCGAGCCATACACCAGGCGGTTCAGTTGGCGGCCATCGGGCAGCCGCGTCTGCAAGCGATTGTCCAGTGCGTCGTAGGTGTGCTCCAGCCTTCCGGCACTGTTGCTTTCGGCAGTGCGGCGTCCGCAGGCATCATGCTCGAACGCGACGCGTTGCACATTCCCCTGACGATCCTCGCTGATCACCTCCATCAACCGGTCCATCGGATCGAGACTGTAGGTAGTGCTGTCGTCCTCGGTAAGCAACGCAACCAGCCTGCCGGCGGCGTCACGTCGAAGGCGGTGATGGATCGGCGCCTCTCTGGCGCCCGGCGCCGGAATGAAGTCCATGGCGATGATCTGGCCGAGTCCATCGTACTGGTAGGCCTTGCGACTGCCATCCAGATTTTCATGCTCGGCCAGGCGGTTCGCCTCATCCCAGGTGAAACGATAGGACTCACCGTTGCTGTTGGTCAGTGCCACCAGTCGTGTGCAACGGTCATAGGTAAACAGCGTCGGCCGGCCGAGGTTGTCCCGCTGCTCGATGAGCTGGCCATTCAGGTCATAGCGAAAATGCTCGGCGTTGCCGAGCGGATCGATGAAGCATTCGAGCAGGCCCGAGGCGGTGTACCGGTACTGGACAATGCGCCCATCCGCCAGCTCCTGGCGTATCCGATGTCCCAAGGCATTGTGTTGGAAGTGGCTGGTCTGGCCGAGGGCGTTGGTCAGACTCTGCAAATGGCCGCGCCGGTCGTAGCGCAACCGTGTGGCGTAGCCTGAGCAGTCCACCTGCTCGATCAGCAGACCTTGTTCGTTCCAACGCTGACGTTGGCGCTTGCCCGTGGCGTCGATGGTTTCCAGCGGTAGGCCATGTTCGTCATGGCGGTAGCGCGTCACCTCGCCCAAGGGGTCGGTTTCGCGAATACAGTTGCCGTGCTGGTCGTAGCGATAGGTCCAGGTTGCCCCGGCGGCATTGGTTTCACTGCGAGGCAACGCCCAATGCTCGAGCCACTGGGTCGATTCACTGCGTCCCAACGGATCGATGGTTTCGCACAGGTTGCCGGATTCGTCGTAGCTGAAGCGCCATTCACCGCCTTCAGGATCGGTAGCGGCAAGCAGTTGACGTTCATCGTTCCAGTGGAAGCGCCAGGTTTGGCCCAGCGCGTTGCTCGACTCGATGATCTGGAACTGCGCGTTCCAGCGCCGCACACTGGTGCGTAGCAGCGGGTCGGTGATGCAGGTGATGCCAGCCTCGATATCGTATTCGAAGTGATACTCGTCGCCGGCGTTGGTCCAGTGCCGGATCACCCGCCAGTCGTCCAGTTTCTGCCACTGGTAATGGCAAAGCAGGCCATTGGCTGTTTGATGCCCGACCATGCGCCGACCTTCGTCATACATGAATCGACGCTGCAATTGCCCCAGTGCATCGTGGACCTCGGCCAGATCGCCAGCGGCGTCGTAGCGATAGCTGGCGAGTGTTTCAGCATCGTCATCGACGAACACCCGTTCGATATGGCTGACTCGACGTGGCCAAGCGTCGCTGTAGTGCAGCTTGATCCGCACGCGGTCAAAGGTGTCGCGCAGCCACATCAGGCGCCCGAGATCGTCATAGTCCAGGTGGATGCGGTTGTCGTTGCGATCTCCCAGTTTTGCCAGCCGCAGGTGGTTGGCGTCCTGTGGACTGGGTTCGAACAAACGATAGAGGCCACTGCTGATGTCTTCGATCAGCAGCTCGCCATCAAGGGCGCGTCGCACGCTGATGCCTTCGCCAGCGCTGAAGACGGCGTCGCCGAGGGCGATCATGCCCATGTCGATGACGCGAGCTTGTTCGTCGGTATAGATCAGGCGGTCGTGCTCGACCCTCACAGACACTTCGTAGGGGACGCTCCAGCTGGCACCGAACAGGCCCTCGCGGCGTTCGTCGCGACTGTTGTAGTAGCGTTGCCAGTCCAGTGGGATCATGGCCTGGAGGGTGAAGTCGAGGTCGTGTTCGTCGCTCAGGATCTTCGCGCCAGTGGGCGCGTGGACAGGGTTTGGCGAGCCGACGATGGCCGAAGTCAGGGCGGCGGTCACCTGGCTGCTGGCAAAACTGACCACGCCTCCGACGAGCATGCACCCGAACTTGCTGTAGAACTTGCCTCCACGCCCCCGCAACATCATCAACGCCGTGATCGCCAAACCGATCCCCGGCGTTTTGCCACTGCGGATTTCACGCACCACGATCGGCCCACCGCCGATGCGCACGTTGTCCGACACCAGCCCGCCATCGACGATCACCGCCTCGCAGGTGCTGCGATCGCCGCTGCGACAGGCCGGGTGGCCGTTGATCAGCACCTTGCTCGAGCCCTCGGCCAGGTACTGCGGCGGCATCGGCGGGTGCTTGGTGCACAGCACCTTGTCGTCGGGGGCTTCCTGGGTGTTGGGCGCGGGGCTGGCGACGGTCGGCCGCCACATCTGCGAGAAGAAGCCCTTGGCCATGTCGAGGAAGGTTTCTTCCTGCTCCTCGGCCTGCGCGCCACCGCCCCCGCCACTGGCCGGGGCTGAGGGAGCGGTGACCACGCCGGCCGCGCGCGCGGCGCGCATGCCGTTGGTCCTGGTGTTGGGCGAGCCACTGACGATGGTGGCCTGCACGGTCGGCGGGAACAGGGCGTTGCCGATGCCCTCGCATAATCGACTGAGCCCGGTGTCCGCGCCGGTCTTGGCCATGACCACGCCGACCACCAGGCCCACCACCGCGCCGAGCACGAAGCAGCCCAGGCCGCCGGTGACCACGGTAATGCCCAGTGCCGCGGCCACCGCGGCGGTGGCCAGGGCGCCGATGGCGACGTTGGCGGCCACTTCCAGCACGCCGCCGATGATGTCGGCCATCACCGAGGTGTGCAACAGTGCATCGCCCTCGCGGGCGGCCCAGAGTGCGTCGGACATCCGCTACGTCAGCCCAGGTTGTCGAAGGCGAGGGACTGCTTGAGCGTCGCCCAGTGCGCGGCCTCGGCCTCGCCCAGCGGGGTTGGCTTGACGTAGCTCAGGGCGAACATCTTGCGCGTGCCCGGCAGCACCAGCGCCAGCTGGTACTGGTAGACCTTCTCCTGGCCCTTGCTGAACTGGCTGCTCAGCTCGATCGCCTCGATCGGCTGGGCCGCGCCCACCTGGGTGGCGCGGGCCGGCTGGAACTGCAGGTCCTTGACCTGCTGCTGCAGGCGCTGCAGCTGGCCGTCGAAGTTGCTCTGCAGGGTCTCGCCCTCTTCTAGCAGGCTGCGGCTGACGATCAGCGAGGTGCCCAGGGCCTCGAAGCGCAGGATGTTGATACTGGTGTCGCGCACCTGCGCGTCGGGCAGGGCGAAGCGGAATTCGTTGAGGCGGTAGCTCATGGTTCGGTCTCGTTACTTGCCGGCGGCGGGGAAGAGGGCCTTCACCGCGCCGTCGATGGCCGTTTTCACGCCCTGGTTGTTCGGGGCGGTCTGCGCGCCGCTGCCCACGTTCAGGTCAAGGGTGCCGCCGGTGTTGATCTCGGCGTCGGCGTTGGCGTGGAAGCTGAACTGCTCGCAGCTGATATTGATCTGCCCGCTGGCGTTGAGCTCGATCACGCTCTTGCCGCAGACCAGGCGCAGGTTCTCGCCGACTTCGATCAGGTAGCTGGTGCTGACGCTGTCGGTCTTGCTGGCGCCGACCAGCAGCATGTCGTCGCGGCGCACGGCGCGGATGCGGTCCTGGCCGATGGTGATGGTCTCGAGCATGCCGACGGTCTGGTTGCGGTTGATGCCCACCGACAGCGTCTCGCTCTGCTCGACCACGGTGTCCATGTTGCGCTCGGCGTGCACGTACAGCTGTTCGGCGCCCTTCTTGTCCTCCATGCGGATTTCATTGAAGTTGGCCGGGCTGCCGCCCTTGCTCGAGCGGCTCTTCATGCCGCTCTGGGTGGCGCCGCCGGGCAGGTCGTAGGGCACCGTCTGTTCGGCGTTGTACACCCGCCCGGTGATGATCGGCCGGTCGGGGTCGCCTTCGAGGAAGCTGACGATGACCTCCTGGCCGATCCGCGGCACCTGGATCGAGCCCCAGTTCTTGCCCGCCGTGGCTTGCGACACGCGGATCCAGCACGAGCTGTTCTCGTTGGACTGGTCGTGGCGGTCCCAGTGGAAGTGCACCTTGACCCGACCGTACTGGTCGGTCCAGATCTCCTCGCCGGACGGGCCGACCACCACGGCGGTCTGCGGCCCCTTGACGATCGGCCGCAGGGTGCTGCCCACCGGGCGGTAGCTCTGCTGCGCGTCGATGCAGCTGAGGTTGCTCTCGAACTGCGCCGCGCCGCTGCCGCCACCGCTTTCCAGGCGCTCCTGGTGCACGTAGTAGCGGGCGGCGACGATCAGGTACTCGCGGTTCTGGTCCTGGCGGCTGAAGTTGCTCAGGCTGAACAGGTGACCGCTGCCCAGGCCCCGGGCATTGCCGCGCAGCTCGACCCGCTCGTGCAGGCTCTGCAGCGACTCCAGGCGGGTGCGCGCGTAATGCTCGCCGTCCTGGGTCTGCTCATAGGCGCCGGGGTAGTCGTACAGTGGGTAGTCGCTGGCCTGGTGCGGGCGCGGCATGGCCGAGCGCACGTCGATGCGCGCGCTGGGGCGCTGGAAGTCATAGTCGTTGAGCTCCAGGGAGCCCGGCTGGACTTCCTGGGCCAGGTGCCAGTCGTTGATATGGTCGCGCTCGCGGTGCTGGCCGTCCGGCGGGTAGTAGGGCACGGTCTCGTAGCCCGGCGCCTTCTGGTGCGCGCCGTAGGCGTCGGCCAGCACCAGCACGTGGCGTTCCTGCTCGTGGCGGAAGAAGTAGTAGATGCCTTCTTCTTCCATCAGGCGGCTGACGAAGTCGAAGCTGGTCTCGCGGTACTGCACGCAGTACTCGCGCTCGCGGTAGTTGCGGCTGAGCAGGTCCTCGAAATCCGAGAAGCCCAGGTCGCGAAACACCTGCTTGATGATCTGCGGCGCGCTCAGGTGCTGGAAGATCCGGCAGTCGCTGGTGCGCGTCAGCAGCCACAGCCACGGACGCAGGGTGACCCGGTAGGCGGCGAACTGACCCTGGTCCACCGACTGGCTGCAGCGGGCGACGATGCCGTGGAAGTGCCGCGAGCTGCCGACGCTCTGCTGCACGCTCAGGCTCATGGGCTTGCCCAGCAGCTGGTTGAGGTCGATGGCCGGGTCGTCGCTGGTCAGCTGCAGCTCGTAGTCGAACAGGCGGCCGAGCTCCTCGCTGCCGCCCATCTCGGCAAGGATCAGCTTGTCCGGCCCCAGGGGGCTGTTGATCTGCGCCAGGCGCGTGAACTGCTTGAACAGCATGGTCGGTCCTGTCAGTCGGCGGCGCCGAAGTCATAGTGCAGGTCGTTGTCGCGGCGGCTGATGCTGACGCTGGCCAGCGGCTTGCCCTCGAGCAGGCGGGTCAGGAACTCGCGGCTCATGTCCGGCAGCAGGCCGTTGGTGAGGATGGCGTCGATCATGCGGCCCCCGCTTTCGGTCTCGGTGCAGCGCGAGACGATCAGCTCGACGACGCCTTCGTCGTAGGCGAAGCCGACCTTGTGGGTGCCTTCCACGCGCTTGCGGATGCGCTCCAGCTGCAGGCGGGTGATGGCCTTGAGCATCGCGTCGCTGAGCGGGTAGTAGGGGATGGTCACCAGGCGGCCGAGCAGCGCCGGCGGGAAGATCTCCAGCAGCGGTTTGCGCAGCGAGGTGGCCACGGCCTCAGGGTCGGGCAGGGCCTGCGGGTCCTTGCAGATGTTGGCGATCAGCTCGGTGCCGGCGTTGGTGGTGAGCAGGATCAGGGTGTTGCGAAAATCGATCTGGCGGCCTTCGCCGTCTTCCATCACGCCCTTGTCGAACACCTGGAAGAAGATCTCGTGCACGTCGGGGTGGGCTTTTTCCACCTCGTCCAGCAGCACCACGCTGTACGGGCGGCGGCGCACCGCTTCGGTCAGCACGCCGCCCTCGCCGTAACCGACGTAGCCGGGTGGCGCGCCCTTGAGGGTGGAGACGGTGTGGGCTTCCTGGAACTCGCTCATGTTGATGGTGATCAGGTTCTGCTCACCGCCGTACATCGCTTCGGCCAGGGCCAGCGCGGTCTCGGTCTTGCCCACCCCGGAGGTGCCGGCGAGCATGAACACGCCGATCGGCTTGTTCGGGTTGTCGAGGCCGGCGCGGGAGGTCTGGATGCGCTTGGCGATCATCTTCAGCGCGTGGTCCTGGCCGATGATGCGCTTGGCCAGGTGGCTGTCGAGGTTGAGCACGGTCTCGATCTCGTTGCGCGCCATGCGGCCCACCGGGATGCCGGTCCAGTCGGCGACCACCGAGGCCACCGCCTGGTAGTCCACGGTCGGCAGGATCAGCGGGCTTTCGCCTTGCAGCTGGCTCAGACGCTGCTGCAGGTCGACGAGTTTTTCGCGCAGTTCATGGCTGCCCTGCACGTCCACTTCCTGATCGACCACGCCGATCTGTTCACGTAGTTGCGCGCGGGTGGCCAGCAGCTCGTCGACCAGGGCTTTCTCTTCGGCCCAGCGGCTCTCGAGGGCGGCCAGGCGCTCGCGTTCCTCGGTCAGCAGGTTGTCGGCCTGGGCCTGGCGCTGCTCGGTCTTGACGCCGATGGCGGCTTCGCGGGCAATGATCTGCAGTTCCACCTCCAGCGCCTCGATGCGCCGACGGCTGTCGTCCACCTCGGCCGGCACCGCGTGCAGGCTGATGGCGACGCGGGCGCAGGCGGTGTCGAGCAGGCTCACCGACTTGTCCGGCAGCTGGCGCGCCGGAATATAGCGGTGCGACAGCTTCACGGCGGCTTCCAGCGCTTCGTCGAGGATCTGCACCTGGTGGTGCTTCTCCATGGTCGAGGCCACGCCGCGCATCATCAGCAGCGCCTTGGCCTCGCTCGGCTCGTCGACCTGGACCACCTGGAAGCGGCGGGTCAGGGCCGGGTCCTTCTCGATGTGCTTCTTGTACTCGGCCCAGGTGGTCGCGGCCACGGTGCGCAGGCTGCCACGGGCCAGGGCCGGCTTGAGCAGGTTGGCGGCGTCACCGGTGCCGGCCGCGCCGCCGGCGCCGACCAGGGTGTGGGCTTCGTCGATGAACAGGATGATCGGCTTGGGCGAGGCCTGGACGTCCTCGATCACCTGGCGCAGGCGCTGCTCGAACTCGCCCTTCATGCTGGCGCCGGCCTGCAGCAGGCCGACGTCCAGGCTGCGCAGCTCGACGTCCTTCAGTGCCGGCGGCACGTCGCCGGCGACGATGCGCAGGGCGAAGCCTTCGACCACGGCGGTCTTGCCGACGCCGGCCTCGCCGGTGAGGATCGGGTTGTTCTGGCGGCGGCGCATGAGGATGTCGACCAGCTGGCGGATCTCCTCGTCACGGCCGACGATGGGGTCGAGCTTGCCGCTGCGGGCCTGCTCGGTGAGGTCGACGGTGAAGCGCTTGAGCGCTTCCTGCTTGCCCATCGCCGCCGGGGCCACGGCGCCACTGGCCTCGCCCGGCGCGGCGGCGCTGAAGCCGTCGCTGGCGGCCAGGTTGTTTTCCGGCGAGTCGCCGACGTATTCGTCGAAGCGCTCGCTCAGGGCTTCGATCTTAAGCTTGGCGAACTCGCTGGACAGCCCCAGCAGCGCATTGCGCAGGCTCGGGGTCTTGAGGATGCCGACCAGCAGGTAGCCGGTGCGCACCTGGCTTTCGCCGAACATCAGGCTGCCGTAGACCCAGCCGCGCTCGACGGCTTCTTCCACCTGGGAGGACAGGTCGGTGATCGAGGTCGAGCCCCGTGGCAGGCGGTCCAGGGCGTCGGTCAGGTCGCGGGCCAGGCGCGCCGGCTCGACGTTGAACTGGCGGATGATGCGGTGCAGGTCGCTGTCCTGCAGTTGCAACAGCTGGTGCAGCCAGTGCGCCAGCTCGACATAGGGGTTGCCCCGCAGCTTGCAGAACACCGTGGCCGCCTCGATGGCCTTGTAGGCGACGCTGTTGAGTTTGCCGAACAGCGCGGCGCGGCTGATTTCACCCATGGTCCTGACTCCTTGTGAGGGGTGCTGCGACCGGCTGGTCGGCGTAGTACCGGGCCAGCTTCAGGTCGCGTGCATCGTGCGAGGGGCGGCCGAGCCAGGTGTCGAACCCCAGGCGCTGACCGGCATTGAGTTGCAGCGCGGGCACCTGGCCCTGCGCGAGGATGAGGTTGAGGTCCCAGTCCAGTTCCTGGCCCAGGTACTCGGCGACCCAGGCCGCCAACTCGATAAACGCCTGCCCGCCGGGGAGCAGGGCGTGGTACTGGTCGAGGGTCAGCGGGCCCAGGCACAAGCGGAACTTGTGCTGGCGGTCCCAGACGTAACGGCCCAGGCACAGGTCCACTCCGAGGCGGTTGGCGCGCACGCCCAGCTGGCTGCGCTCGGGCAGCTCCAGCCACTGGCCGACGTATTCCTCGAGCTGCACCGGCACGCCGAAATAGCTCGACAGGATGCTGCACAGGCCGTCCGGGTAGCGGGTCTGCGCCGCCAGGTGGCCGGACCAGTGCAGCTTGGCGGTGTCGGCCAGCGGCCCCTGGCCTTGCAGTTCCGGCTGGCCGCGGCCACTGAGGGCGGCCAGGCGCGCGGCCCAGTAGTCGTCGCCGGGGCGGTCGTGGCTGACGGTCGGCCGGGCCTCGGCCCAGGCACGGTAGAACAGGCTCAGCAGGCGATGGTGGAAGATGTCGAGGAAGCGCTTGCTGGTCGGGTCGGCGTGGTTGCGCTGGCGTTCGCGCATGTACTCGGTCAGGTGCAGCGGCAGTGGGCCGTTGGGGCCGCCGAGGCCGAAGAAGAACTGCTCCAGGCGCGCCGGCTGATCGTCGTTGGCCGTGACCGAGGCCAGCGTTGCCGGGGCGAAGCTGCAATCCAGGCGCTGGCCCAGGCGCACCGGCTCATCGGCCAGGCGCAGCGAATGGCCGAAGCGCGGCAGCTCGGGGTTTTCCGCCTCGAGGCGGCGCAACGCCTGGAAGAAGTCGTACTCCCAGGGCTCTGCCTGCATGGCCTGTAGCGTGTTCACAGGGTCGGCCTGCGCCCGGGCCTGGCTTTCCAGCGCATGATCTCGCCACGTTCGCTGGTGCGCAGCACGGTTTCGGTGAAGCTGTTGATCGACACGTAGCGGGTCAGGAAACGCTCGAACACCGCGCCCAAAAGGAACACGCCGGTGCCGCGGAAGGCGTTTTCGTCGAACGTCAGGGTGATCTCCAGGCCACGGCCGAAGACGATCGGCCCAGGCATCGGCAGGCGCCGGGTGCAGGGCTTGCAGCTGACCTCGCGCAGGCCGTCGATCTGCAGTTGCAGGGCACTGTCCTGCTGGTCGCCGTACAGGCGCAGCAGTTCGCGCAGGGCGGCGGCGCCCTGGCCCTGTTCGGCCAGGGACAGGTAGTTCAGCGACAGTTGGCTGATCAGGCGCCAGGCCCGGTTGTCGTGGGCATGGCTGGCCTTCGGTCGGCTGGGGCCGGCCAGGCAGCGCACCGCGGACACCGGCGCGCTGTCGGCCAGGCTGAAGTCGCTGCGCCCATCACCGACGTTCATGAACAGCGGCAGGTCGCGGTTGCTGCACAGCGCGCTGATGCCCAGCTGGCGCAGGTCGTGGCGGTACGGCGCCTGGTGGCCGTCGACCAGGCTGATGAAGGTCTCGCTGCCCATGTAGCTGGAGCGCGTGCCGTTACGTCGCTGCTCGCTGGACAGCACCCGTGGCTCGCGGCGGACGATGTAATAGGCCTGGTCGCGGCCATAGCGCGACGGGTCGCGCACGGCGTAGAACGGCAGGAACGCCTGGTCCGGCCCGGTGCCGTGACCGCTGACCTGCTGCAATGAGTGGATCTCGAAATCGGTGGGCCGGGTGCGGTCGGCGATCACATGGTGCTCGTGGACCCGGTCGGTCAGGTGGATGCGGTCGACCCGGCGCGGGAACAGGTTGATCGCCGGGGTGCAGAACGGCACGAACTGCGCGCTGCCCACGCTGCTTTCCAGCGCGGCGTCGAAGCGCTCGAACAGCACCAGCAGCTCCAGTTCCTGGCCATCGCAACGTTTGACCGCGCGCTCCAGCCCGGCGAAATCGACGAACAGGAAACGCTGCGGCAGGGCGAAGTACTCCTGCAACAGGCGATAGCCCTGGAACGCCTGGGGGACCACCGGCAACGCCGCTTCGCGGTCGTCGAAGCCGCACGGCAGCAAGGCCTGCTCGACCGGGATGCGCTCGACCCAGTCGGCCCCCGGCTGACGCACGAACACCGCGCAGGCGCTGCCCAGCAGTTGCTCGTACAGGCGGAAGGGCGTTTCGTCGGCGCCGTTGAGATACAGCGGCAGGTGCGTCAGCGGCAGGCTGTTGAAGGGGATTTCCGCGCCGCTGCGCAAGGTCAGGCGCAGCCCGGCGCGGGCCTTCGGTTCGCTGGCGGCCAGGCGCCCGAGCACGGCGCCGGGGTTGCCGAAGTATTCGGCGCGGGCCACCTGCAGCGGCCACAGGGTCACGTCCTGGGTGCTGCGGAATTCGCACGGCGTCTGCGAGTTGCGGCCGAGGTTGGCGCGCAGCACGCTGTAACGGGGCAGCTGGAAACCGGCGGCCAGCGAGCCCTCGTCGGGGTCGGTCTGCAGTTGCACCACGGTCATCGACGGGGTCGGCGCCAGGTAGTGCGGGTAGGCGATTTCCAGCAGGTTGTGGGTGAAGGTCGGGTATTCGGCGTCGAGTTTCAGCTGCACCCGCGCGGTGAGGTAGGCGAAGCCTTCCAGCAGGCGCTCGACATAGGGGTCGGCGCATTCGATCCCGGACAGGGTCAGGCGCCCGGCAATCTTCGGGTATTCCTTGGCGAACTCGGCGGCACCCTCGCGGATGTGCTGCAGTTCCTGGTTGTACAGTTCGAGCAGGCGCGGGTTCATGCGCGTCTCCGGCGGTCGGCGGGGGCCACGCGCACGTGCCCGGACTCCAGGTCCACGTCGGTCTGTAACAGCAGCGGCAAGGCCGCCGGCTGGGCCCACAGGTCGCCTTCGATCTCGAAGCTCAGGGCGTTGGCGTTCATCTCGCCGGGCGCGGCCTGGGCGCGCACCTTCAGGGTATGGGCGAGGATACGCGGCTCGTAGGTGGCGATGGCCTGGTGGATGATGCGTTCGAGCGCGTTGAGGTCGATGTTCGACGCGCTGTTGCCGGCCAGGGCCGGCAGGCCGTAGTTGATCACCGAGGCGCCGGCCGGGGAATTCAGCGTGGCGCCGGTGTCGAGCAGCGAGGTGGTGTTGAGCAGCCAGGCCAGGTCGCGCAGCACCGAGGCCTTGAGCTGCTGCAGGCTGAGCACGCGCTTGTCGGGGGCTTCCTGCGGGTTGCCCGGGTCGTCGTCGGTCAGGCGATCCAGCAGCGAGGGCTGCAGGCGGTCGCGGGTGGCGATCTCGGCTACCACTGGAACAGCCCCACGAAGTCCTTCTGATCTACAGGGCCTGTCGAGCAACTGCCACCCTTCGCGAGAATCGAAGGCTCAAGGCTGGCCCCTACCAGGCGTACGGCCTGATACTGGCTATTGCACCGGCCGGGCTGCGACGGGTCGGCCTCCACATGGCTGACGATGATGATCTGCGAACCATTGAAATGCTCGACACGAGGCTTGCCAGTCAGCCGCTCCGGACTGAGCTGGCAGGGCCAAGGCATGTCCAGCTCAAGCAACGACTGATCGGCCTTGCGCAATGCGCAGCGACCTTCGTGGTTCACCAACGACAGCGTCTGGGCCGCAAGATTGACCTGAAGGTCTTGGGGGGTGCCAGTCGAGCTCTGCTGAGCGCATGCATTCAGGGCAAGCGCGATCAACAGGCCAGGGACGACTTTGCGCAGTCTTTTCATTTCAGCTCCCAGAACCATACAGCCTTGGAGCGATGGGCCTGGTCGGCAAAGTAGCCGGTTACCCGACCTCGATCCCAGAGGTCGATGTGATCGCCGGTGCGGTTCTCGTATGACTGCCCTGCACGGGCGAAGCAGTCCTTGAAAAAGATGATGCCGCGTTTCTCATTGAGTTTCAGACGGTCATTCGCACTGCCACTCAGTTGCAGAGGCGCGCCGAGATGGTGTTTCCACAGCCAGTTCGCCAGTGACTCCGCGCCCCTGGCGTGGTCATGGGCACAGCGTGGCTCGCTGTAGGTTCTGGCATTGACCTTGATCGTGTGTTCACCATTGAGGGCGATGCTCATGCGGATGGCGCACTGGTTGTCCCAGCCTCCATCGCAAGGCGAGGATTCGCTCGGATAGGCATTCCACAGATTGATGAAGGAAGGCTTGGCCATGATGTTCACCGTGGGCGGGTGAGGCGTGGGGAAGGGCGCCCGCGCCGCCTGGGGCGGCACGGGCGCGGTCGGTCAGATCTTGACGTTGGAGCGGATGTTCCAGCCGTACTTGATCGGGCCGCCTTCCTTGGTGCCGTCGGCCTTCTGCGGCTGGTAGTCGACAGTGACCTTGGCGAAGTTCAGGGTCACGTTCTCGGTCAGGCGGTCGTCGCTGCCCGAGCCGCCGGTGCTCAGCGAGCTGATGATCACCTCTTCGAGGTTGATGATCAGGTACTCGACCTGGCTTTCACCACCGGCCTTGCGCACGGTCAGCTTGACCTTGTCGATGTGCTTGCCGCTGGAGCAGTGGGCCATCAGGTTGGGGCTGGATTTATCGATGTACTTGGTGATCGACAGGTCCTGGATGTTGACCTTGCCCGAGCCGCCACCGCTGCCCAGGTGCATGTTGCCGGACTGGGACATGCCCCAGCTCCAGTTGAGCACGTCGATTTCGTCCTTGTGGGCCTTGTCGTGGGACTCGCCCTTGATGTCGCCGATCTTGATGAAAATATCTACAGCCATGATGTCCTCGGAATTTCCAGTCGGTTGGCGGTGCTATTGGGGCTGCTGTGCAGCCCATCGCGGGACAAGCCCGCTCCTACAGGATTTGTGCAGCCTTTGTAGGAGCGGGCTTGTCCCGCGATGGGGCGCGCAGCGGCCCCGTTCAGGCTTAGGCCCCTTTGGCCGAAGGCAGCTTCGACACCAGGCGCAGCGACACGGTCAGCCCTTCGAGCTGGTAGTGCGGGCGCAGGTAGAAGCGCGAGTTGTAGTAACCCGGGTTGCCTTCGACTTCCTCGACCACCACTTCGGCGGCCGCCAGCGGGTGCTGGGCCTTGGTGGTCTCGGTGGAGTGCGCCGGGTCGCCGTCGACGTAGTTGAGGATCCAGTCCTGCAGCCAGCGCTGCATCTCGTCCTTTTCCTTGAACGAGCCGATCTTGTCGCGAACGATGCACTTCAGGTAATGGGCGAAGCGGCAGGTGGCGAACAGGTACGGCAGGCGCGCGGCCAGGTTGGCGTTGGCGGTGGCGTCCGGGTCGTCGTATTCGGCCGGCTTCTGCAGCGACTGGGCGCCGATGAAGGCGGCGAAGTCGGTGTTTTTCTTGTGCAGCAGCGGCATGAAGCCGTTCTTCGCCAGCTCCGCCTCGCGGCGGTCGGAGATGGCGATCTCGGTCGGGCACTTCATGTCCACGCCACCGTCGTCGGTGGGGAAGGTGTGCGCCGGCAAGCCTTCGACTTCGCCGCCGGATTCCACGCCGCGGATACGCGAGCACCAGCCGTAGTGCTTGAACGAACGGTTGATGTTCACCGCCATGGCGTAGGCGGCGTTGGCCCAGGTGTACTTGCTGCTGTCGGCGCCGTCGGTGTCTTCCTCGAAGGCGAAGGCCTCCACCGGGTCGGTCTTGGCGCCGTAGGGCAGGCGCGCCAGGAAGCGCGGCATGGTCAGGCCGATGTAGCGCGAGTCTTCCGATTCACGCAGCGAGCGCCAGCCGGCGTATTCCGGGGTGGTGAAGATCTTGGTCAGGTCGCGCGGGTTGGACAGCTCCTGCCACGAGCCCATGCCCATCACCGTCGGCGAGGCGGCGGAGATGAACGGCGCGTGCATCGAGGCGCAGACCTTGGACACTTCGCCCAGCAGCTCGACGTCGGGTGGCGACTGGTCGAAGTAGTAGTCGCCCACCAGGCAGCCGTAGGGCTCGCCACCGAACTGGCCGTATTCCTCTTCGTAGAGCTTCTTGAACACCGGGCTCTGGTCCCAGGCGGTACCCTTGAACTTCTTCAGGGTCTTGTGCAGGTCGTTCTTCGAGATGTTGAGCACGCGGATCTTCAGCTGCTCGTCGCTCTCGGTGTTGTTGACCAGGTAGTGCAGGCCGCGCCAGGCGCTTTCCAGTTTCTGGAAGTCATCGTGGTGGATGATCTGGTTGACCTGGGCGGTGAGCTTGGCGTCGATGGCGGCAATGATCTGCTCGATCGAGCCGATGGCATCGTTGGAGACCAGGCTGGTCTGCGCCAGGGCCTGCTCCGCGAGGGTGCGCACGGCGCTCTCGACGGCTTCCTTGGCCCGCTCGGTCTTGGGCTTGAATTCCTGCAGCAGGAGACTGGCGAACTCGCTCGGGTCCTGGGTGGCCGCCTGCGGGGCCTGGCTGTCGCGCAACGGATCGTTCATGGTCGGTCTCCTCAGGCCTTCGGCTCGGTGTCGGCAGGTTTCGGCGCGCTGGCCAGGGCCTGGAGCAGGGCCGGGTCCTTGATGGCCTTGAGGATGATGTCCTCGGCGCCGGTCTTGCCGTCCATGTAGGTCAGCAGGTTGGCCAGCTGGGTGCGGGCCTCGAGCAGCTGGTTCAGGGCATCGACCTTGCGCGCCACGGCGGCGGGGCTGAAGTCGTCCATGCTCTCGAAGGTGATGTCCAGGCTCAGGTTGCCTTCACCGGTCAGCTCGTTGGGCACGTTGAACGCCACGCGGGGCTTCATGGCCTTCAGGCGCGAGTCGAAGTTGTCGACGTCGATCTCCAGGAACTTGCGGTCGGCCACGGCCGGCAGTGGCTCGGCGGGCTTGCCGGCGAGGTCCGAGAGCACGCCCATGACGAAGGGCAGCTGGACCTTCTTCTCGGCGCCGTACAGCTCGACGTCGTATTCGATCTGCACTCGCGGCGCACGGTTGCGCGCGATGAATTTCTGGGAGCTGTCTTTCGCCACGTTGTTCCTCCTGGTCGCCGGTACGGCGGCTCTGTTTGTTGCGGGCGTCGGTGTTTAGGCGGCCGGAACGACGTCAGTCGTGTTCCGGGCCACGCAGGTTCTCGAATTGCGACATGCCATCGGGGATCAGGTCGCGGACAATGGTCGCGAAGTCGGCGTCGACCAGCTTCTTCGCCCGGCGCAGCAGCACCGGCAGCGGGCTGGAGGGCTCGTGGCGGGCGTAGTACTGGAGCACACGCTCGAGGCTCTGCAGCACGTCATCGCGGCTGTTCACCTCGCCGGGGCGCGCCGCGACAGCCGCGGCACGTGGCGCGGCGACGGGCTGCGGGTCGTCATTGGCGCCGGGCGCCGTCACTTCGTCCATGCTCGCGCTGACCGGCGCCGAGCCTTCCGGGCTGTAGTCGGTCAGCACCTGCTGGACCTGGCGCAGCGGCTGGCGCAGGGCGGACAGGTCAACGCCGCTGGCCGAACCGACCTGGTCGTTGACCCGGCCCTCGATGGTGTCCAGGGCTTCGCGGGCCAGCTGCAGGGCCTGGCGACATTGCGCGAGCTGCTCGGGGTCGGCGTCGCGCAGGGCGGCGGCCAGTTCCTCGGCGCTCAACTGCTCGCTGGCGAAGTGCTGCACGCCCGCCGCATGCAGGGCGGCACGCAGGGTGACCGGGCCGAAGGTGCGCGAACGCACCAGCACGGCGTCGCGCAGCAGGGCGATGTTGGTGTCGCAGGTGAGTCCGGCCAGGGCGTTGACGCGCACGGTAGGGTCGTTGTCGTCGGCGGCGTCCAGCTGCGGGTGCAGGTGCAGCCAGTATTCGCCCAGCAGGTCGCGGATCAGTTCGAGGCTCGCGGCCAGGCCCGGCAGGCCGTGCAGGGCCAGGTTGGCCTGGACCAGAAAGTGGGTGATGCGCAGGTCCTTGCTGCGTTGCAGCAGGCCTGTGCAGGACTGTTCGATGGCGCGCCACTGCGGCGGTTCGGCCGGCTGAACGGCGTCGCCCATCACACGCTCGGGGCGGCCCTGGGCATCACGTTCCAGTTGCAGGAAATCGGCATCGTATTCGAGGTCGTCGCCGCACGGAAAGTCTGCGGAAACAGCGGCGAGCAGCTGCGGTGAGTTCACCAGAAATCGATCTCCATATCGGCCCTTGGTGAGGGCGTCGTTTGCGCCAAGTTGCAAATGTGAAATGGCGCACAAACTTGTCAAAGAATGCGAAGTTGATATCACCGTGATATCACTTTGGCACTCTTAAGTTGCGCATTTATGGTTTATTTCCAAATTGCTGTCAAGGTAAGCTACGCGCCGCGAAGGGCGACTGTGAACCAGTTGGCAGGTATTCGTGTCCATTGGTCAGGTGCCATCAAAGTGCCTTGCCGATAGGGTTTAATACGACCTTTCCGGGAAGCGAATTTCGGTGTGAGGCCCAGTATTTACAAGGGTTTAGCCGGAAAGCGGGGTCGGGCTCGCGAATCCACTCAAATGGATGTGTGAGTGTTTCATATATATGCAAGGAGGCGTGATGGCACTTTGCCTGACCATTACCAGTTATCACAAGATCACCCCTGGGCAATGCCCGGAGAAGTTGCTGGAAAACGGTGCCATCAGCGTAGGTCGTGCGGCGGATAATGACTGGGTACTTCCCGATCCGGAACGCCTTGTTTCTTCGAAACATTGTGTGATCCAGTTCAAGGATGGCCGCTATTACTTGACCGATAACAGCACCAACGGCGTGGAACTGGTGCATGCCGGTATTCGCCTGCGTCGCGGTAACAGCGAGCCGCTGATGGATGGCGAAGTTATTCGAATTGGCGATTACGAAATCCAGGCGCGCATCGACGCAGGCCTGTCGATTCCGCTCGCCGGGCAGCCGCAAGCCCACAGTTTCGAAGCCCTGATGGCCAACCAGGTGGCCGCCCCGAGCGCGCCCATCGTCGGCGCGCCGGCCGCATTCCTGCAGGGGGCGTCGAGCCACGATACCCTGCCGGACCTGTTCGACTTTCTTGGCCCATCCACTGTGCCTCCGGTCAGCCAGCCGGATCATGTCCCCGCCCAGCAGCATGACTTCCGTCCGCCCACGCCAGTGGCGCCGCCGCCTGCGCCAGTGCCGGCCGCCATGCCCGCCGCGCCGGGCATGATCCCCGATGACTGGAACCTGCTCGACGAAACGCCGGTCGTTGCTCCCCAGCCTGCGCCTGTCATCGCGCCGCCCCTGCCAGAGCCGGAAGCGCCGGTGGCACCGGTCGTCACGCCTATGCCGGCGCCCACCGCCGTGTCGGCACCTGCGCCCGACCCGGTTGGCGCCGGCGATGCCTTGCTGCAGGCCTTCCTGCGTGGCGCGGGCATCGAGCACCTGCGCATCGACGCGGCCGATGCCGCCGCGCAGATGGAGGCGGTCGGGCGCAGCTACCGCCTGATGGTCGAGGGTCTGATCGACGTGCTGCGCGCGCGCAGCAGCCTGAAGGGCGAGTTCCGCATGCAGCAGACCACCATCGCCCCGGTGCGCAATAACCCGCTGAAGTTCGCCCCCAACGCCGACGAAGCGCTGCTGTTGCTGCTGCGCGAGGGCAACCAGGCGTTCATGGCCCCGGACCAGGCGGTGCGCGACAGTTTCGACGACCTGCGCGCCCACCAGCTGGCGGTGATGGCGGGTGTCGAGGCGGCCATCAAGCACCTGCTCGAGCGCTTCGAGCCGGCCCGCCTGGAGCAGCGCCTGGCGCCCGCCGCCGGGCTGGCCAAGCTGTTCGGCGGTTCGCGCCAGGCCCACTGCTGGCAGCAGTTCACCGAGCTCTACAGCCAGATTTCCCGGGAAGCCGAAGACGACTTCCAGGACCTGTTCGGTCGCGAGTTCAGTCGCGCCTACGAGGCCCATAGCCAACGCATTCAACGCTCCTGAGGCTAACGCCTGGAGCACAGGAAGAACACAGGACGTCATGAGGACGAGGATGAGTGCAACGAGACTGATCGCAGCCCTGGCCATGGTGCTGCTCAGTGCCTGCAGCAAGGACAGCCCGGTCGAGCCCGCCGTTACCGACGCGGCGCCGGCGGCCACGGGCATTACCCTGTACTTCAGTGCCGCGGCCGGGCTCAACCCGGGCGCTGGTGGCACGCCCGCGCCGGTGCGGGTACGCATCTACGAGTTGAAGAACAGCGCCGCCTTCGCCCGCGCCGACTATTTCGCCCTGGCCGAGCGTGCCCAGGCCACCCTGGCCGCCGACCTGATCGACCAGGACGAGGTCCTGCTCCAGCCCGGCGAGCAACTGCGCCTTGAGCGTCCGCTCGACCCGGCCACGCGCCAGGTCGGCCTGGTGGTCGGCTACCGCGAGGTCGACCAGGCCCAGTGGCGCAGCGTGCTGCCGGTGCCGCCTCGTGACTATCAGATCAGCCTCGATGCGCGCGCCGTGCGCAGCGCCGTGGCCACCCCACAACCTGAGCCTGCCCGCTAGGCAGTCGGAGAACCCATGTCCTGGAACAATCGCGTGGTCTGGTCGGAAGGGATGTTCATCACCACCCAGCACTTCCAGCAGCACGACCGCTACCTGGAAAATTTCGTCGACGCCCGCAACCGGCCGCTCAGCGCCGCCGCCTGGGGTTTTTCCGAGCTGTTGGTCGACCAGGGCCTGCTGGCCCAGGGCAAGCTGGCGATCCTCAGCGCCCGTGGCCTGTTGCCGGACGGCACGCCGTTCGATATCCCGCGTGACGACCTGCCGCCTGCGCCGCTGGAGATTCCCGACGACCTGCGCAACGGCGTGATCTACCTGGGCCTGCCGCTCAAGCGCGCCGGTGCCCGCGATACCGTCGACGACGGTGAAATACCTGATGGTGCGCGCTATGTCAGCCGTATCAGCGAAGTCCGCGACGACAACGCCCCGTTCGAGAACCGCGCGCCGTTGGCCCTGGGCAGCCGCGCCCTGCGCCTGCTGCGCGCCGAGGACGGCCTGAGCGACTATGCCGCGCTGGGCGTGGTGCGCATCCGGGAGAAGCGCGCCGACCGCGCCCTGGTGCTGGATGACGGTTACATCCCGCCGCTGCTCGATGTGACCGCCAGCAACCTGCTGTCAGGTTTCCGTGGCGAGCTGCTCGGCCTGCTGCACCAGCGCGGCGAGGCCCTGGCCGGGCGCGTGGTGGCATCGGCCAACGGCGGTGCCTCGGAGATCGCCGACTTCATGCTGCTGCAACTGGTCAACCGCGCCCAGCCGCTGGTCGAGCACCTCAACCAGTTGACGCCGCTGCACCCCGAGCGGCTGTACAGCGAGCTGGTGGCCCTGGCCGGCGAGTTCGCCACCTTCACCCGCGAAGGTCGCCGCCCCGAGGCATATCCTGTGTACCAGCACGACGACCTGGCGGCCACCTTCGCCCCGGTGCTGGCCGCCCTGCGCGAGGCCCTGTCGATGCTGATCGACAGCAAGGCCGTGGCCATCCCACTGGTCGAGAAGGCCTACGGCATCCATGTCGGCATGCTGGCCGACCGCAGCCTGCTCGACAGCGCCAGCTTCGTCCTGGTGGTGCGCGCCGACGTGCCCAGCGAGACCCTGCGCAGCCGCTTCGGCCAGCAGAGCAAGATCGGCGCGGTGGAGCACATCCGCGACCTGGTCAACCTGCAGCTTCCGGGCATCAGCCTGCTGCCGTTGCCGGTGGCGCCACGGCAGATTCCGTTCCATGCCGGCTCCACCTACTTCGAACTCGACCGGGGGAGCGAACACTGGAAGCAGCTGCAGCATTCCGGTGGTTTCGCCTTTTACGTCGCCGGCGAGTTCCCCGGCCTGAACCTGGCCTTCTGGGCGATTCGGGGATAACGCGATGGCGTTCGATCATGTCGCAACCTCGTGGGAGCGGGCTTGCCCCGCGATGCAAGCGACGCATTGCCTGGCACCGGCTGCGCCGGTGATCGCGAGGCAAGCTCGCTCCCACGCTGAACCTACCCGCTATCCAAGGACCGGAGACTAAGCCGCGATGCAATCGGACGATCCGCTCGCCAATGACCGCACCCAGTTCATGCCGCGCCCCGGTGGCCGAGGCCCGCAACCGGCCGCGCCCGGACCTGCGCAGGCGCCACCGCCGCCACTGAATGTGCCGGCCGAACCACTGGCGCCGGGCCAGGCGGCGGGCCTGAACCCGCTGGAGCAGGCTGCCGGCCCGCTGCTGGCGCTGCTCACCCGCCTGCGCAACACCATCGCCCACCCGGCGCCGGCCAGCCTGCGAGCGCAGCTGCTGGCCTACCTGCGCCAGTTCGAGGAGCGCGCCGAGGCCGCCGGGGTCGCGCGCAACGAGGTGCTGCTGGCGCGCTACGCGCTGTGCACCGCGCTCGATGAAGCAGTGCTCAGCACGCCATGGGGTAGCGCCAGCGACTGGGGTAAGCAGAGCCTGCTGATCACCGTGCACAACGAGGCCTGGGGCGGCGAGAAGGTGTTCCAGCTGATGGAGCACTGCCTGCAGAGTCCGCGTGAGCGCCTGCACCTGCTGGAGCTGTTGTACCTGTGCACCAGCCTCGGTTTCGAAGGCCGCTACCGGGTGATGAACGGTGGCCGAGCCCAGCTCGAGGCCCTGCGCGAGCGCACCGCCGCGACCATCCGCAGCGCCCGTGGCGACATCGAGCGCGAGCTTTCGCCGCACTGGCGTGGCGTCACCGTGACCCGTGACCGCCTGGCGCAGTTCGTGCCGCCCTGGGTCGGCCTGGCCCTGGCCCTCGCGCTGCTGTTGCTGGTGCTGTTCGGTCTGCGCCTGAAGCTGGCCGCTGACGCCGAACCGGTGTTCCGTGGCATCCATGCCCTGGGCGAGATCCCGGTGCAGGCCATGGACCGCCCGGTGGTGCAGCCAAAGCCTGTCGAGCGCCCGCGTCTGGCCGGTTTCCTGGCCGAGGACATCAAGGCCGGCCGGGTCGCCGTGGAGGATGCGGTGGACCGCTCGGTGGTGACCATCCGCGGCGACGAGCTGTTCGCCTCGGCCAGCGCCAGCATCAAGGGTGACTTCGAACCGCTCATGCTGCGCATCGCCGAAGCCGTCGCCAAGGTCAAGGGCAACGTGAAAGTCACCGGCCACAGCGACAACCAGCGCATCGCCACGCTGCGCTTCCCGTCCAACTGGGCGTTGTCCCAGGCCCGTGCCGAGGAGGTGAAGAACCTGCTTGCCGCCCGCACCGGCCAGCCCGGGCGTTTCAGCGCCCAGGGCCTGAGCGACACCGAGCCGCTGGCGTCGAACGACAGCGCGCAGGGCCGGGCGAAGAATCGCCGGGTTGAAATCACCGTTCTGGCGGAGGGCGTCGAGTGAAGGCGTTTTTCAGTTTTGTCATTCGCTGGGTGGTCCCGGTGCTGGGCCTGCTCGCCCTCAGCCTGATCATCTGGTTCCTTGGTCCGCTGCTCGATGCGCTGGTGCCGGTCGCGCCGCGCCTGGTGCTGATCGTCCTGCTGTTCGCGGTGTGGATTGCCTACCGCGTGTGGCGCATCGTCCAGGCCCGGCGCCAGGCGGCCAAGGTGATGCAGAGCCTGGCTGCCGAGACCGCGCCTGACCCTGCCGGCGTTGCCACCGCCGAAGAGCTGGCGACCCTGCGCCAGCGCATGGATGAGGCCCTGACGCTGCTGAAGAAGGCGCGCCTGGGCGGTGATGAGCGGCGCAACCTGTACGAGCTGCCGTGGTACGTGATCATCGGTCCGCCCGGCTCGGGCAAGACCACCGCGCTGGTCAACTCCGGCCTGCATTTCCCGCTGGCGGCGCAGCTGGGCGAGGGCGCCATCCGTGGCGTGGGCGGTACGCGCAACTGCGACTGGTGGTTCACCGACCAGGCCGTGCTGCTGGACACCGCCGGCCGCTACACCACCCAGGACAGCCATGCCCAGGTGGACAAGGCGGCCTGGCTGGGCTTTCTCGACCTGCTCAAGACCCAGCGTTCACGCCGGCCCATTGACGGTGCCTTCATCGCCATCAGCCTGTCCGACCTGCTGCTGGGCAGCGACGCCGAGCGCGCCGCCCACGCGGCGGCGATCCGCACCCGCATCCAGGAGCTGTACAGCCAGCTGGGCGTGCGCTTCCCGATCTACCTGATGCTGACCAAGCTCGACCTGGTGCCGGGCTTCATGGAGTTCTTCGACAGCCTGAGCAAGGAAGAGCGCGCCCAGGTGTGGGGCATGACCTTCCCCCTGGATGACGGCCAGCACGGCGATGGCCCGCTGGCCCAGTTCGGCAGCGAGTTTGCCCTGCTCGAGCAGCGCCTCAACCAGCGTCTGGTCGAACGCCTGCAACAGGAACGCGACCCGGCGCGGCGCGACCTGGTCTACGGCTTCGTCCAGCAGTTCGCCGCCTTGCGCGGCAACCTCAAGACTTTCCTCGACGGCATCTTCAAGCCCAACGCCTTCGAAGCGCGCGCCCTGTTGCGCGGTGTGTACTTCACCAGTGGCACCCAGGAAGGCAGCCCCATCGATCGCCTGATCGGCAGCATGGCCCAGAGCATGGGCCTGGACCGTGCCCACCTGGCGCGGCAGAACGGCACCGGGCGCAGCTATTTCATCGAGAAACTGTTCAGCGCCGTGGCCTTCGCCGAGCGTGGGCTGGTCGGCAGCAACCCCAAGGTCGAGCAGCGGCGCAAGTGGATCGCTCGCGGCGCCCTGGCCCTGAGCGTGGCCCTGGTGCTGGTGGTCGGCACCTTGTGGACCCTGAGCTATCGCGCCAACCAGCAGTACATCGCTGAAGTCGATGGCCGTCTCAAACCACTGGGCAAGAGTGTCCAGGAGCTGAGCCCGGCCCAGCGCAACGTGGTCGACGTGCTGCCGCTGCTCAACGGCGTGCGCCGCCTGGCCGAGGATCCGCCCGGCTGGGCCGAGGGCCTGGGGTTGTACCAGGGCGACATGCTTGAAGGCGAGTCGGACAGCGTCTACCGCAAGCTGCTGATCGCCATCTTCGCCCCGCGCCTGGTTACCCGCATCGAGGAGCAGCTGTACGCCGGCGGCCCGTCCGACTATCTCTACGAGGGGCTCAAGGCCTACCTGATGCTGGCCGACGGCGAACACTACGACGCCGAGTTCATCAAGGCCTGGGTCACCCTCGACTGGGAGCGCAGCCTGCCCCGCGACCTCGCTCCGGACCTGCGCCAGGCCCTGGAGCAGCACCTGGCGGCGCTGTTCGACAAGCGCCCGCCCAATGCCCGTCTTGACCAGCGCCTGATCGACGACACCCGTCGCCAGTTGCAGCAGCTGCCGGTTGCCCAGCGCGTCTACGATCGGGTCAAGCGCCAGAAGCTGCCGGCCGGGGTCGGCGACTTCCGGGTCAGCGACGCCGCCGGTCGCGACGCCGCGCTGGTGTTCCGCTTCAAGAACGGCAAGCCGCTGAGCGAGCCGCTGCCGGGTATCTTCACCGTCGAGGGCTACCGCAAGGCGTTCCTCGCCGCCAGCCTGGCCCACAGTGAGACCCTGGCCGAGGAGCGCTGGGTGCTGGGCCGTGAGGCCAGCGAATCGGGCGATGCCAAGCGCCTGGCCGACGATGTGCTGCAGCTGTACTACCAGGACTATATCCGTCATTGGGATGCGCTGTTGGCGGACCTGGACTTCGTGCCGATCACCAGCGTCGGCCAGGCCGCCGATGTGCTGCGGGTGCTGTCCGGGCCGACCTCGCCGATGAAGAAACTGCTGCAGGCGGTCGCCAAGGAGACCAACCTGGCGCAGCCGACCACCCTCGACAAGGTCCAGGCCAAGGCCGAGCAGGCCGGTGTCGACCAGCTGCGCCAGCGCCTCGGCGGCCTGCTCGGCGATGCGCCGCTGCCCAGCGACAACCCGGCTGCCCGTGAGGTCGACCCGGTGACCGCGCACTTCGCCGAACTGGCTGCGCTGGTGGAAACCGGCGAAGGGCAGCCTGCGGCCATCGACGGCCTGCTCACCGACCTCAACGCCCTGTACGTGCAGGTCAGTGCCATGGTCGGCGCCAGCGGCGACGCGCTGCTGGGCGAGGCCAAGAACCAGGCCCAGGCCGCCGCGCAGCGTGTCGCCCTGGGCGCCGCGCGCCAGCCCAAGGTGGTGCAGAACCTGGTGGGCTCGGTGCTCGGCTCGACCCACAACATCGTCATGGGCGGCGTGCGCAACCAGCTCAACGCCGCCTGGACCAGCGAAGTGGTGAACGTCTACCGCCAGTCCCTCAGCGGCCGTTATCCGCTGGTGGCTGGCAGCGCGCGGGACGCCACCCTGGAGGACTTCGGCCTGTTCTTCGGCGTCGGCGGGGTGATGGACAACTACTTCCGCAAGTACCTGCAACCCTACGTCAACACCTCGAGCACGCCGTGGAGCTGGCAACCGGGCGCGGCGCAGAAACTGGGGATCAACAGCAACGTGCTGTACACCTTCCAGCGCGCGGCGAGCATCCGCGATGCGTTCTTCCGCAACAGCAACGGTGTGCAGCCGGGCGTGCGTTTCGAGCTCAAGCCGGTGGCGATGGATGCGACCATCACCCAGTTCCTGCTTGACCTCGATGGCCAGCAGGTCAGCTACGACCACGGACCGAGCCGGCCGGTGGCGTTGCAGTGGCCGAACCCCAACAGCATCGGCGTGGTGCGCCTGTCGATCTCGCCGCCCTCGGCCACCGGCCGTTCCGGCCTGACCGTGGAAGGCCCCTGGGCCTGGTTCCGCCTGCTCGACCAGTCCGACCTGGTGGCCGGCAGCTCGCCGGAACGCTTCAACCTGCGCCTGCGCGTCGATGGCGCCAGCGTGTCCTACGAGCTGCGCGCCAGCAGCGCCTTCAACCCGTTCCGCAGCCGAGTGCTCAGCGGTTTCAGCCTGCCGGAGCACCTGTGAACGACGTGGGTTTCTACGGAAAACTGGCCAGCCGCGGCGACTTCGTCAGCCGCGGCCTTCCAAACAGCTTCATCCAGCCCTGGGACCAGTGGCTGGCGGCGGGGATGCAGGCGAGCCAGCAGGCGCTGGGCGAGCGATGGCTCGAGGCCTACCTGGTCAGCCCCTTGTGGCGATTCGCCCTGGCGCCGGGGCTGTGCGGACCCGAGGCGGTCATTGGTGTGCTGATGCCGAGCATCGACCGGGTCGGGCGGTATTTTCCGCTGACCGTGGCCCAGGTGCTGGAGCCGGAGCAGCCGTTGGCGCCTGTGGTGGCCGGGGCCGAGGAGTGGTTCGAGGCGGTCGAGGTGGCATTGCTGGCGACGCTTGAGCCTGGGGCGGCCTTTGAGGGTTTTGAGGCTGCTTTGCAGCCTTTTCGCGGCGCGAGGCCGCTCCTACAGGGACCGCGTGTGACTGTCGGTGGGGTGCAGCGGTTGGATGCGACCACGCCGCAGGGGCGTGCGCTGGCGTTGGCCGAATGCGCCTGTGAGGGCATGAGCCTTTGGTGGGGCAGGGGTTCCGAACGTATCGCCCCGGGGTTGATGCGCTGCGCGGGTCTGCCCCGCAGCGAGGATTTCGCCGGGTTTCTACTGGGTAGCGAGGCGCGGACCGAATGACCGACATGCAGTACACAGCGGCCAGCTACAGCCATGTCGGCATGGTGCGCAAGATCAACGAGGACGCCTGCCTGGAGTTGACCTGGGCAGGCCTGTGGGCGGTGGCCGACGGCATGGGCGGTCATGCGGCGGGCGACTATGTCAGCAGCCTGGCCATGGACAGCCTGCGCAGCCTGCCGATGCTCGACTCGCTCGACGACTTCAGCGGCGAGGTGCGCGACGGTCTGGCCTGGGTCAACGGCATCGTGCGCGAGGAAACCGTGCGCCGCGGCGTGGCAATGATGGGCAGCACGGTGGTGGTGCTGGCGGCGCGTGGCGACCAGGCCATTGGCCTGTGGGCCGGCGACAGTCGCCTGTACCGCCTGCGCGACGGCCGTATCGAGCGCCTCAGCCACGACCACAGCTACGTCCAGGAGCTGCAGGACAGCGGCTTGCTCAACGAGGCCGAGGCGCGGGTGCATCCGCGCGGCAACATCGTCACCCGCGCCATCGGCGTCGAGGACGACCTCGACCTGCAGGCCGTGGCCCTGCAGGTGCGGCCCGGCGACACCTACCTGCTGTGCAGCGATGGCCTGAACAAGACCGCCGAGGACCACGAGATCGCCGAAGTGCTCGGCCACGCCGACCCTTACGAGGTGGTCCGCAGCCTGGTGCACCTGGGGCTGACCCGTGGCGCGCCGGACAACATCACCGCAGTGGTCGTCAAGGTGAACTGAAGACATCATGGACATGCAGATCCCCGGATTCGATATCGATCGCGAGCTTGGCCAAGGCGCCATGGCCAGCGTGTACCTCGCCACCCAGCGTTCCCTGGAGCGCAAGGTGGCGCTGAAAATCATGGCGGCGAGCCTGGCCGCCGACCCGACCTTCTGCGAGCGCTTCCTGCGCGAAGGGCGCACCCTGGCGCGGCTGGCACACCCGAACATCGCCACCATCCACGACATCGGCAATGTCGGCGAGCTGTACTACATGGCCATGGAGTACCTGCCCAGCGGCACGCTCAAGGAGCGCATTGCCGATGGCCTGACGCCCGAGCAGGGCCTGGCCTACGTGCGCCAGATCGCCCTGGCTCTGGGTTATGCCCATGCCCAGGGCCTGGTGCACCGCGACGTCAAGCCGGCCAACATCCTGTTCCGCGCCGACGGCACCGCGGTGCTGTCGGACTTCGGCATCGCCAAGTCACTGGATGACCGCACCCAGTTCACCCAGGCCGGCTTCGCCGTCGGCACGCCGAGCTACATGAGCCCGGAACAGGCGCGCGGCATGGAGATCGACGGCCGCGCCGACCTGTATGCGCTGGGCGTGGTGCTCTACGAGATCCTGGTCGGCAAGCTGCCGTACAGCGGCACCGACGCGCTGTCCACGGCGCTGGCGCACCTGACCGAGCCGCTGCCGGAACTGCCCATCGAGCACGGCCGCTACCAGGACATCCTACGTGGCCTGCTGGCCAAGGATCCCAACGAGCGCTTTGCCGACGCGGCGGCGTTGCTGGCCGCGCTGGACCGCCTGACGGTGCAGGTACCGGTCGAGGACAACGACAGCACATTGGTCCGCCCGCTGCCGCTCCCGCCGCCGGCCACCCCGCAACCGGTGTCCATCGACATTCCGCAGGCCCTTCCCGTGGGCGAGCCTGCCCGGCGGCCCGAACCCAAGCCCGCGCCCGTCGTGAAGTCCGGATCGAACAAACCGGCCAAGGCCGTGCTGGCGGTGGCGATCGCGGCGGCGCTGGGTTTGGGGGGCGCTTTCTTCTGGCTGCTCGGCGGCAGTGACGCGCCCGCGCCTGAAACGCCGGTGGCGCAGACGCCCGCCACCAGCGTGGCCCCCGCCGAACCCAAGATCACGCCTGTTGCCGCTTCGGACGATGGCCGTCCATTGCTGATGCCCGGCAAGAAGACCCTGTTCCAGCGTGTGCTGACCAAGCCCGACGCCCAGCTGGTGGCCGAGCCCGGCGATGCCTCGGGCGAGAAACTGCCGGCCTTCTCCGTGCTCTACGTCTACCAGCGCAAGGATGTCGGCGGCCAGGCCTGGGTCCAGGTCGGCGCCGCCAGCGACGGCCAGCGCGATGGCTGGCTGCCGGCCGCGCAGACCAGCGACTGGAAACAGAGCCTGGTGCTCAATTTCACCGAGCGCTCGGGCCGCTCGCCGGTGATGTTCATGCGCCAGGTGGACGATGTGCAGCACCTGCTCGACGACACCGCCCAGGCCCGCGACAACCTGCTCAAGGCACAGAACCATCCCGACCAGGTGCCGCAGGTGGTGGCCCTGGAGCCGACGGCCAGCGCCGTGCCGCAGAACCAGTTCTACCTGATGCCGATCTTCGACTACCGCGAAAGCTTCGACGTCGGCGGCCAGCCGGTGCAGTTGCTCAACATCGCCTCGATCGACCCCGGCGCCAGTGCCCGCGACAGTGCGCCCAAGGCGGCCGGCGTGACGGCGGTCGGCGACAACAGCTTCCGCACCGGCATCGTCCTGGTGGTGGACACCTCGGTGTCCATGCAGCCCTATATCGACCGAGTGCGCCAGGTGGTCAGCGAGCTGCAGCAGCAACTGGCGGCCCGGGGCGAGCTGGACAGCGTCAGCTTCGGCCTGGTGGGGTTTCGCAACAGCGTCAAGCGCACCCCGGGCCTCGAGTACCTGAGCAAGACCCTGGTCAGCCTGGAGGAGGGCCGGGATCCGGCGCGCTTCCTCAAGGCCGCCTCTCAGGTCAGGGCCACCAGCGTTTCCAGCCATTCGTTCAACGAGGACGCTTTCGCCGGGGTGATGCAGGCGGTCGAGGGCATGGACTGGTCCGGCTACGGCGGGCGCCTCATCCTGCTGGTCAGTGATGCCGGCGCACTGCGCAAGAACGACCCGTTCAGCAGCACCCAGATGAACGAGGCCGAAGTGCGCCAGGCGGCGCTGAGCAAGCAGATCAAGATCTACGCCCTGCACCTACGCACTCCGTCCGGGGTGAAGAACCACGGCTCGGCCGAAAGCCAGTACCGCGTGCTCACGGCCGACAGCAATCCGCAGATCGGCGATCTCTACGTCGGCGTGCCGGGGGGCGAGGTCGGCGCGTTCGGCGAGCGCGTGCGCGAGATTGGCTCGACCTTCGCCGAGCTGGTGCACCAGGTGCGCAACCGGCAACCACAGCCGGTGCCGCTGCTGACCTCGGCCTCGGGGCTGGCGGCCAAGTCCCAGGCCATCGGCTACGCCATGCACATGGACTTCCTTGGCCGTCATGGCGCCAGCCAGGCGCCGCAGCTGGTCAGCGCCTGGACCGCCGACCGCGACCTGACCAACCCGACGCTGCCGACCCTGCAGGTGTGCGTGATGCTCACCAAGCTGCAGCTCAACGACCTGCAGCAGTCGCTCAAGCTGATCGTCGATGCCGCGCGCAAGACCCGCAGCTCGCCGGGCGATTTCTTCAACGAGATCGCCAGCGCCAGCGCCTACATGAGCCGCGACCCCGGCGCCCTGCGCAAGGGCGCCAACCTGGCCCAGGGCGGGGTGCTCGGCGAGTACCTCGATGGCCTGCCGTACCGCAGCAAGTCCCTGAGCATGACCCAGGACCTGTGGCTGTCGCTGTCGGTGGCCGAGCAGGAGGACTTCATCGACGAGCTGGACTCGAAGATCCGCCTGTACGAAACCTTCCACAACGACATGGCCAACTGGGTGCGCTTCGGAAAAGCCGAGCCGGGTGACGCCCTGTACCGTGTCCCGCTGTCGACGTTGCCGTGATGATCCGCCTGGACGGGGTGCGCAAGACGCGCGGGCAGGGTGCCCAGCGTTACAGCCTGCAGGTCGACCGGCTGCACCTGGCCGTGGGTGAGCGGGTGGCGCTGGTCGGCCCCAGTGGCTGCGGCAAGAGTACCTTGCTCGACCTGCTGGCGCTGGTGCTGGCGCCGGATGCGGCAGAGGGTTTCGTCCTCGGCGGCGAGGATGTCGCCGGGCTGTGGCGCGGCCGACAGCTCGACCGCCTGGCCAGCTGGCGTAGTCGGCACCTCGGCTACGTGCTGCAGGCGGGCGGGCTGCTGGGCTTTCTCGATGTGCGCGGCAACATCCGTCTGCCGCGCCAATTGCTGGGGCTCGACGATGACGGCAGCGTCGAGCGCCTGGCCGAAGCGCTGGACGTGCACGATCAACTGGGCAAGAAACCCGCCGCCCTGTCCCTCGGCCAGCGTCAGCGGGTCAGCTGCGCCCGTGCCCTGGCCCATGCCCCTACGCTGCTGCTGGCCGACGAGCCGACCGCCGCGCTGGACCCGGTCAACGCCGAGCGGGTGATGCAGCTGTTGCTGCGCGAGGCCGAGGCGCGCCAGGTGACCTGCGTGGTCGCCACCCACGACGAAGGCCTGGCCCGCCAAGCCGGGCTGACGGTGCTGCGCATGGCCTGCCGGCGCGAGGCCGACGGCGGCGTCACGGCAACCCTGGAGAGGGCCGCCTGATGCGCCCGCTGCTGATCGCCGGGCTGGCCTGGCAGGACTACCGCAACGATGCGCGGCTGTCGGCGTGCGGCGTGCTGGCGCTGGTGGCGGTGATTGCGCCGCTGCTGGTGCTGTTCGGCCTGAAGTTCGGCCTGGTCGGCAGTCTGACCGAGCGCCTGCAGCGCGACCCGGGCGTGCGCGAGATCATTCCCCTGGGCGGTGGACGCTTTCGCGCCGAGTTCATCGACGAACTGGCACAACGCCCGGGGGTGGCTTTCGCCATCCCGCGTACCCGACAAATCGCCGCCACCGCCGAACTGCTGTTGCCCGCCCACGGGCGTGGCCTGACGGTTGAAATGCTGCCCACCGCAGAGGGCGATCCCTTGCTGGCGCAGGTCGCTCCTCCGGCGGGGCTGCAACAGGTGGTGCTGAGCTTTACCGCCGCGGAAAAGCTCGGCGCCAGGGCCGGAGACGAGCTGCAGGCCAGCTTCAGCCGCCAGCAGGCCGGGCAGATGCAATGGCGCCAGACGCGCCTGCAGGTCATCAGCGTGTTGCCCCTGGCCGCGTTCGAGCGCGATGGCCTGTTCGCATCGTTGCAGTTGCTCGAGGCTGTCGAGGACTACCGCGATGGCCGCGCGGTGCCGGCACTGGAGTGGCAGGGCGAGGCGCAGGGCTCCGTGGCGCAACGGGTGTACCCGGCATTTCGTCTGTATGCCCGCGAACTGACCGACGTCGAGCCGCTGCGCCAGTTCTTCGCCGAACGCAAGCTGCTGGTCTCGACCCAGGCCGCACAGATCGCCCAGGTGCAGTCGCTCAGCCGCAACCTCGACCTGGTGTTCTGGATCATCGCCAGCCTGGCCGTGGCCGGCGCCGTGGCGGCCATCGCCGCGGGTGCGGTGGCGGCGGTGGAGCGCAAGCAGCGCGAGCTGGCGGTGCTGCGCCTGCTGGGCTTCGGCACCGCCACGCTGCTGTTGTTCGTGGTGCTCCAGGCGCTCTACAGCGGCCTTTTGGCTGCCGCCGTGGCGGGGCTGTTGTACCTGCTGGCCGAACACGGCCTGAACCGACTTTTCATGCAGGTGCCCGGCGAGTTCGCCAGCCACCTGCTGCCCATGCACTACCTCGTTGCGTTGTGTGCCGTGCTGCTGGCCAGCACTGCCGCCGCCGCCCTGGGCGGCTGGCGGGTGGCGCGCATCGAGGCCTGCCAAGGAATACGTGATGTCTGATCGCCGTCTCGGGGCTGCCGCCATGATCCTCACCGCACTGAGCCTGGGGGCCTGCTCCCAGGCCGATGGCGACGACAAGGCCAAGCCGGCCGTGCAGCCCCAGGCCGGGGCCGACAGCAAGTTCGACAACCCCAAGCCGTTGCCGGGCGATATCAGCCTGCCGCTGCCCTGTGGCGGTGAGCTGGTGCTGCGCAGCGTCTACGTATTGGCCCAGGGCAGCCTCGACGACCGCGAGGTCAACCTCGGCTACCCGTTCAGCGAAGGCGAGGCCGGCTACAAGCAGTCATTCATTTCTGGTTACCGGCGCGACTTCATCAATGGGCAGTTCAGCCTGCAGGACCTGGCGCCGCAGTGGCAGAAGGCGGTCGGTCCGAGCCTACCGAAGGTCGACAAAGGCAGCCCGCTTACGCCGATGATGTACTTCATCGGCAAGTACGAAGTGACCGCCCGCCAGTACGCCCAGGTGATGGCCCAGGCGCCGTCGCTGGCCGGCGGCGACGCGGCGCCGGCCTGTGAGGCGAACAACGACGCGGCGGGGCGCCTGCCCAAGGTCAAGCTGTCGCGCTTCGAGGCCGAGCGTTTCGCCGCCGTCTACAGTGCCTGGCTGATGAAGCACCATCGCGACCTGCTGCCGGTCAGTGGCCGTGGCAGCAAGGCCGAGGACGGTGGCACCGGTTTCGTGCGCCTGCCCACCGAAGTGGAGTGGGAGTTCGCCGCCCGTGGCGGTTCGGCGGTCAGCCGCCAGGAACTGGAAGGGCGGCTGTTCCCGCGCAAGGTCGAAGGTGCCGACAGTGAAGGGCCGCTGGCCGACTTCGCGGTGTTCAACCAGGTCGCCGGTGGCACCGGGCAGGCGGCGCGGCTGATGCCGATTGGTACCAAGCAGCCCAACCCGCTGGGCTTGTTCGATGTGATCGGCAACGCCGCCGAGATGGTCCAGGAGTCGTTCCAGCTGGTCAACGCCGGGCGTCTGCAGGGTGCCTACGGTGGTTTCGTGGTCAAGGGCGGCAACTACCTCGAGGGCGAGGGCACCCTGTTCACCGGCATGCGCCGCGAATACCCGCTGTTCGGCGCCGACGGCACCGAGCAGCGCAACGAGACTACTGGCTTTCGCGTAGCCATCGGCGCCCTGTCGGCGCCGCGTTCGCGCTACCAGGAGCTGTTCGAGCAGTGGCAGAAGGAAGGCCGGCTGGCCGGCCTGACCGACGACATCGACGCCGCCCAGGACCCGACCAAGCGCCTGGACAGTATCATCGCCGCCGCCACCGACCCGCGCCAGCAGGCCGAGCTCGGCCTGGTCAACGAAGAGCTCAAGCGCAACGTCTCGCTGATCGCCCGTCAGCGTGAAGAGGCCGCCGGCAACCTGATCCAGTCCGCCGCCCTGGTGGCCGAGACCGTCAACAACTACAACATCCGCCTGACCAACCTGCAGAACACCCAGGCCAAGGCCGAGGCCTCGGGCGACCAGACCAGCGCGCGCATGTACGGCGCCGCCATCGCCAATGGCCGCGCCGCCCTCGACGGCGCCGTGGCGATCTACATCGACAACCTGGCCAGCGGCACGCGCTACACCGACGCGGTGATCCAGGCGCAGTTCCAGCGGGTCAGGGAAGAGCTCAATCGCAAGCCGGTCCTGGGCAACAGCCTGGTGACCCGCGCCACCCTGTTCGTCCGCCACGTCGGGGAGTACCGCCAGAACCGGCGGGCCGATCCGGCGACGATCCTCAAGGAGCTGCTGGCATCGGCCGCCCCGCGACCCTAAGGACAGCTTCGACAGAAAGGACTCCCGGGTGGCACGAAGCCCCCGGATACCGAGAAACCCAAGAAGAGAAACCAGACCATGTTCACCCGCAAACCCCTGATCACTGCATCCCAGGCCCGTACCGCGCTGCTGCTGGCAGCCGGGTTCAGCACCGTGCTGTTGAGCGGTTGCGCCAGCTCGCCCGTGTCCAAGGTCGGCGCCACGACCAAGGTCGAGTACTACCCCAACTGCTACGAGCCCGTGCAGCACCTGCGCTCCACCGACGGTGACATGACCCGCTCGGTCGCCACCGGCGCGCTGCTCGGCGCGGTCGGCGGTGCCCTGACCGGCGCCCTGGTCGACAAGGAAAACCGTGGTCGCAATGCTGCCATCGGTGCCGCCGGTGGCGCCCTGGTCGGTGGCGCGGCCGGTTATTACACCGAGCGTCAGAAGCAGATCAGCGACGACAAGCAGCGCATCGCCTCGTACGCCACCGATATCGACAAGAGCGCCGCCGACCTGGACCGCACCACGGCCTACGCCAAGTCGTCGCAGTCCTGCTACCAGCGCGAGTTCGCCAGCCTGATCCAGAACCGCAAGTCCGGCCGCATCAACGACACCGAGGGGCGCAAGCGCCTGGCCGAGATCGTCGCCGGCCTGCAGGAGTCGAACAACCTGCTGACCACTGTGAACGGGCGTCTGGGTGAAAACCTGAACAACTACACCCAGGCCTACGAGCAGGACCTCAAGCAGGTTGGCGTCGCGCGCACCGACGTGGTTGCCGTGGCCGAGCCGCCGAAAGTGGCGACCACCGGCAAGAAGAAGGACGTGAAGAAGGTCCAGCCGGCCAAGAAGGTGACCAAGGACGTGCCGCAGGAAGCCGTGGCCACCGAGAAGACCCTGCAGAACGCCAACGGCAAGAAAGCCGAGGCCCAGCAGGTGGCCAAGGCCGGTACCGACCAGGTTAACGCCATGTGCCGCAACCCGGACATGGGTGACTGGGCGCCGGTGCCGTGCCCGAACGTGTGATCCGTTAAAGCCGCTCGCCGACCTGTGTAGGAGCGGGCTTGCCCCGCGATTGCGATGGTGAATGTACCGGCGCAATCGCGGGCAAGCCCGCTCTCACAAGGGTGCGATACAGCCGCTATTTGTGTAAGGAAACCACCCCGTGACAGATCTTCTGGTCAACTCCCTGGCCAACAACTCCCAGTTCCTCGCACGCCAGCGAATCCAGGGGCGGATCAACCTGCCGCAGATGTTCGCGGCCATCGACGCTGATCCGCGTATCGTCGGTGCTGGTGTGGTGTACATCGACGCCGACTACAACGTCGTCACCCTGCGTGAGTTCCAACCGATCTGCAGCATCCGTCCCAAGCGCGTGATCTTGCGCGAGATCAAGAAGTACCAGACCCCTGACCAGTACACCCAGCAATTGCAGCACAATCCGCGCGAGTCGCGGGTGGTCAAGGAGGCGGTCAATACCACCCTCTCTTGTGCAGGCGCGGTGATCGGCTGGTTCGTGGTGTTCAGTGGCACCATTGCCGCGCCCTTTTCCGGCGGCACCAGCCTGGTGCTGACCTACATCGGTGGCGCCGCAGCCACCGCCAGCAGCATCCAGTGCGGTATCGGTGTGATGCGCACGGTACGCGAAGTGACCAATCCGGCGGCCAACGATGCCCTCGATGAGAGCGAGTGGTACCAGGCCGCCTCGAAGGTGCTGGATGGCGTCTCGCTGCTGGGTGTCGGCGCGTCGGGCCTGAGCACGTTGAAATACCTGCAGGTGCACAAGGCCGCGACCGGGCGTAGCTGGCTGGAATTGTCCAGGAGTCTCAGCCGTCAGCAGCGCAAGGCGCTGACCGACGAGCTGCTGTCGATCAGGCATCCGAGCCTGACGGCCAAGCAGATCAAGTTGCGGCAGTCGGCAGGGACCATGACCAAGCGCTACACCCCGACCGAGATCAGCCACGCCACGAAGACCCTGATGCGTGACTCCCTCGGCGCTACCTTCGGCCTGGCTGGCAGTGCCACGGTACAGAGCATCGCCGTGGGGCTTTACGAGGAGGTCGAATAACGATGAAGCCTGCAGCGTTCCAGACCTTCATGCGACGTTACTTTCCGACGTTCTTGCTGGGCTTTTTCATTTGCCTCATGTCGGCGGCGTTGTCAGCGACCCTGTGGATTGACAGTCACTGGCGCAATCATCCGGACAATCCGTCGTTCACCATGATATCCAGTGCAGTGCTGATCTTGCTGCTGTGCGCCGGGCATTTCGCGATGGTCCGGGGCTTCACTTGGGCTGTATGGGTGGTGCTCCCTGTGCCGACTGTCGCTTTGCTGATGGCGTTGAGCTTGCTCGGTAGTGGTGTGAATGCTGTCTTGCTGGCAATCCTGCTGGCGCTGCCATTACTCGCGCTGCTGGTGTTCAACAGCCAGCGGCATCGGGAGATGCGGCAGCGGTTGGTGGAACTGCGCAGGGTGCGGCGTTAGCGCAATGACGCTCAAGCCTTTTCTGAAGCGTTACTTCGGTGTATTCATCGGCGCCTACTTCTCGTCGATCATTGCCGTGGCCTGGACGTTTGCGTTGGTGTGGAGCACGTACTGTCGGAACTGTCCAAGGGACGGAGTCTTTGCTTCGAGCCTGTTCCTGATGCTGGCAGTCTTCATGTTGGCCCATGGCGCTGTGGTTCGAGGGCGGGCATGGGGGACGTGGCTCGTGGCGGGGATGTGTCTGGCCAGTCTGGTGATCGCGCTGCCGACTTTTGGGTACCGACCCAACATGTTCATCTACACGAGCAGCCTTCTGGCAGCCTTGGTTGCTTTGCTGTTGCTCAATAGCAATAGATACAGAGAAATGCGCGTTCTCCTGACGCAGTACCGGAAGCAGAGGCGTAAGGCTAATCACTAGCCATCATCGCGGGTTCGCGCCGCGAACGGCGCTACAGCTCTGCCATCAGGGCTTCCAGTTGCTCCTGTCGCTCGGCCTGGCTGACCCGCGCCCCGGTATTGAGCGTGGACCACTGCGGATGCGCCCTTGCCCTGCGCAACGCCTCGGGCAGTTTGCCTTCGCGCCAGCCCTTGTCGTCCGCGGGCGCCAGGCGAATGCTGTCCTGCGCTGCGTGGCCTCGCCCTTCCAGGGCGGTGATCAACTGCTGCTGACGCAACGCCAGCAGGCGCAGCACGGCGTCATCCACCGTCAACTCACGCTGGCCCTTGAGCTTGCCCATCAGGCGCGAGCCGTAGTTGCGCGCGGTCTGCAAGGCGCCGCCGGCGATGGCGCCCGCGAGCGCGGCGGCGCCCAGGGTCAGGCCGCCCACCAACAGGTCCACGCCCGCGCCCGCCGCGGCACCGGCCGCCACGCCGCTGCCCAGGCGCACGCCGAGCAGCTTCAGGGTCTCCGGGTTGAACAGGTCGTCGCCCCAGCGGCCGTCAAGCAGCGGCAGGTCACCGGCATTGGCGTCCTCGCGGCGGAATGCATAGAGCTTGAGCAGCGCCTCGACACAGCGCTGTTCGCGCTGGCGCACATCCTGGCGCAGGGCTTCGATGGCCCGCGCCTCGGCGGCAGGCTCCGCCTCGACGCTGCGCCGGCAGGCGGCGCAATCGAGCAGCAGCTCGGCGACCAGGCGCTTGCTGCTGTGGCGGCGGGCCAGGCGTTGGGCCTGTTGGTCGTCGATCAGCCGTTGCAGCGCCGGGCGGGCATCTTCCAGCAGCAGTGCCAGGCTTTCGTAGAGGCGGCGCTCGCCGTCCTCGGGTGGGGCCACGCTGTCGAAACGCACCAGCGCATGCAGGCCCAGGCGCGCCAAGGCCTCGCGCCATTCGGGCTCGCGGTGCTGGCTGCTGGCGACGAAGTTGAGCACCGGCAGCAGCGGCTTGCCGCAACCGGCCAGCACTTCCAGTTCGTCGCGGTACTTGGCCAGCACTGGTTCGCGGGCGTCGATCACATAGAGGCCGGCGTTGCTCGCCAGTAGCTGGCGCAGCACCTTGGCTTCCTGTTCGAAGCGCTGGCGCGCCTCGCTGCCCTGGAGGAAACGCTCCAGGCGGGCTGGGCCGTCCAGGCGCTCGCCCGGGCGTTCGAGGCGCTCCAGGTAGTCGAGCAGGGCGATGGCGTCTTCCAGGCCAGGGGTGTCGTACAGCTCCAGCAGCGGCTCGCCGTCCACCGACAGGCGTGCGCCTTCCACATGCCGGGTGGTGCTGGGGCGGTGCGAGACCTCGCCGAAGCCGACGTCGCGGGTGAGGGTGCGCAGCAGCGAGGTCTTGCCGACGTTGGTGTGGCCGACCACGGCCAATTTCAGCGGCTCAGTCATGGCCATGCTCCAGCCAGGTCACGGGCGAAGTGTCGGCGTGGGTCAGGCCCAGGCGGTCGAGGGCCTCGTGCCAGTCGCCCAGGCGTGCTGCGTCCAGGGCCTGGCCCGGTTGCGCCTGCAGCAGCCAGATACGGGTGGCACCGGCATTGCGCGCCAGCTCGGCGAGCAACGCCAGGCTGCCGCGATCTGGCGAGCGGCGTGGGTCGCAGGCGATGGCCAGGCGCGCCGGAGGGAAGCGGCCCAGTTGCTCGAGCAGCTTGTTGCGCGATTCGCGGCTGTCGAGCACGCCGGCGTGGGTGACCGACCGAGGCAGGGTGGGTGGCCATGGGCGCTGGTCGTCCAGCTCCAGGCCGACCAGCAAGGCGCCGCTGCTGCCGCTTTCCAGCTGGCCTGCTTCGAAGCGCGGCAGGGCGTCGGGGGCGGGGTCCTGCACGCCGATGCGTTCGCTGCGCGGCATCAGCGCGTCGCGCAGTTGGGCGTAGCCGGGCAGGTCGAGGTCCAGCGCCAGCCGCTCGCGGCCCTGGCGCCAGCGCCACAGGCACAGCGCGGCCAGCGCCAGGCGCGGCAGCAGGCCGTAGACCAGGACCACGCCAAGTAGCCAGCTGGCCCAGGCCTGGCGTGCCAGATCAAGTGCCGGCAGGGTGTCGCCGCTGGCGCGGATCATGGTTTCGTCCGGCACGGCAAAGCCGAGCAGGGAGGGCAGGGCGCCAAGGGCCTGGGTCAGGCTGATGAAGGGTTCTGCGGCGAGCAGCGTGGTTTCCCAGACGAACCCGTAGCGTCGGGTCGCCAGCAGGGCCAGGAGCATGCCCAGCGCGGCGAGCATCGCCAGCAGCCACAGGCCATGCACCAGCAGGCCGAGCAACCAGCGGTTCAGGCGCTGGCGCTGCAACAGCACCAGCAGCGCCGGGGCCAGTTGCGCGGCCTTGGCGTCACGGGCCAGGCGCTCGCTCAGCCACAGCCACAGGCGGCCCAGCGCTGCGCCTTGCTCGCCGGCGAAAAAGAAGCCCACGGCCCAGCCGAAGAGCAGTATGAGGTTAAGCCCAAGCAAGCTGCCCAGGGCCCAGAATACGTTCACCGGGCGCTGCCCGTCGCCCAGGGCCGCCAGGCCCAGGCCGGCGCCGCTGAGCACGGCCAGGACCATCAGCGCCAGGAGCGCCAGGCGCGCGCCCTGCTTCCAGTGGCGCAGTGCCGTGTCCATGCCGTCGCGTTCGGCCAGCCACAGGGCGCGGGCCTCGATGCGCGTGGCCAGGTCGCCGCCTTGCTGGCGGGCGCGACGGTTGGCTTCCTGGTCCTCCAGGGGACCGGCGTGTTCCTCGCGCAGGCGTATTGCTTCGGTTAGCCAGCGCTTGTCGAGTGGAGTCGGTGCCGTCACAAGCTCTTCCATTGCACAGGTCAGGGGAGAAGCATAACCCACGCGCCCGGTGCTATCCTCGCCGGCATGAACACATCACTCCCCCTCAGCCTGATCGCGGCGCTCGCCGAGAACCGTGTGATCGGCATCGACAACTCCATGCCCTGGCACCTGCCGGGGGATTTCAAGTACTTCAAGGCCACCACCCTGGGCAAGCCGATCATCATGGGGCGCAAGACCTGGGATTCGCTGGGCCGGCCGCTGCCGGGGCGGTTGAATATCGTCGTCAGCCGTCAGTCCGGGCTGCAACTGGAAGGTGCCGAGGTGTTCGCTTCGCTGGAAGAGGCACTGGTGCGCGCCGAGCAGTGGGCGCGGGAGCAGGGCGTCGGCGAGCTGATGCTGATCGGTGGCGCGCAGCTGTATGGGCAGGCGCTGGATAAAGGGCTGGTGAGCCGGATGTACCTGACCCGGGTGGAGCTGTCGCCGGAGGGCGATGCCTGGTTCCCAGCGTTCGATCGCGGACAGTGGCAACTGAGCTCGAGTGAGCCGCAACCTGCCGAGGGGCAGGGGCCGGTTTATCACTTCGAAGTCTGGGACAAGGTCTGAAAACCTGGGGCTGCTGCGCAGCCCATCGCGGGGCAAGCCCGCTCCTACAGGTTTGCGCTGGGCGGCCGTGGTGAAGCGCGGTAGTTACAATTGCGAACAAATATCATCTTCTGCTAGCGTTCGCTCCTCTTGAGACTCAGAGCCAGGATGTGCCGTGTCTTCGTGGAACAAGCAGATCGCCCGGTTGTTCACCGAGCACAAGAAGGCCCTCGAGGCGTTCGTTGCACGGCGCACCGGCAGCACCCAGGTGGCCGCCGACCTGACCCAGGAGTCCTTCCTGCGTCTGGCGCGGCTGCCCGCCGACAAGCAGATCGACAACCTGCCGGCCTTCCTCTTCACGATTGCCAGCAACCTGGTGCGCGATCATCAGCGCCAGGCCATTCGCCGCGAGCGCCTGGATGGCGGCGAGCCCAGCGAGGAGCTGGCCAGTGACACACCCGGTGCCGAAGACCAGCTGGCCGCGCAGCAGGAACAGGCGCTGATGCAGGCGGCGATCCAGGCACTGCCCGAGGCGACCCGGCACATCTTCCTGCTCTATCATGTTGACGGTTGCACCTACCGCGAGATCGGCGAGCGCCTGCAGGTCACGCCACGCAGCGTCGAGTACCAGCTGCGGCGGGCGTTGCTCGACTGCCGTGCCTTCATCCAGGCTCGGCTGGCCGGTGACGCGAGGGGGCAACGTCCATGAGCCGTCATCCCGAGAGTGCGACCGATCCCATGAGCGACCTGCCCGAAAGCGAGCGCCTGTTCGCCGAAGCCACGGCCTGGTATTACCGCCTGCACGCCGAGGACGTCACCCTGGCCGAACGCCAGGCGTTCGCCGTCTGGCGGGCGCAGGGGCAGGCTCATGCCAAGGCCTGGGAGGAAGTGCTCGACCTGCTGGGCGCCCTGCAAGCCCCGGCCAGGCGCCTGCGCGAGCAGCAGCAGACCGCCTGGCGTGCTCCCCGGCGGCGCACTTGGCCCAAGCTGGCGAGTGCTGCCGCGGCCGTGCTGCTGCTGGGAGTTCTGGTCGTCCAAACACCCTGGCCAGACCGCTGGCGCGCCGATTACGCCACCACCACTGGCGAGACGCGCAGCTTGCAGCTGGAGGACGGCTCGCGGATCCAGCTCAACACCGACAGCGCCCTGCAGGTCGAGCTGGCTGCGGACGAGCGGCGTGTCCGTTTGTTGCGCGGCGAGGCCTGGTTCGAGGTGACCCGCGACCCGGCCCGGCCGTTCGTGGTGCGGGCCGGCGAGGGCTGGGTGCGGGTGGTCGGCACGCGTTTCAGCGTCGCCGAGGCGGATGGACAGACCCGTGTGCAACTGGCCCAGGGCAAGGTCGAGGTCCGTGCCGGCGCCGGCCAGGGCGTGTTCCTCGAGCCCGGGCAGGCGGTGGAGTACACGGCCAGCGGGCCGGGTGTGGTGCATGGCTTCGAGCCTGGACGGGCTTTCGCCTGGCGTGAGCGGCAACTGGTGTTCAGCCAGCAGCCTTTGGGCGCAGTGGTTGCCGAGCTCAACCGCTACTGGCCCGGGCAGACCCTGGTGCTGGGCGACGGCCTGCGCCAGCGCAAGGTTTCCGGGGTGTTCGACATCGACAAGCCGGATGCCGTGCTCAAGGCCCTGACCCACACCTTGGGCGTGCGCGCCGAACAGTACACGGCCTACCTGCGCATCCTTCGTGAAGGCTGACTGAAAATATTTTCGGGGATTCCCGCTCGACCGACGTCCTTGATTTCGTAGGCGCAAATAATAAGCACTCTCAGACAGTGCCGCGCCAGTCGATGACTTGAATGATCTCGGGGAGCCTCACTGATGAAAACCACCGCCACTCGGGCCGTGCTCGGCCTTGCCATCGCGCTTGGCAGCACCGCGCTGCCCGGACCTGGACAGGCCCAGGCCCAGGCCGCCGCCCAGGCGCAGGTCTACCGTTTCGACATTCCGGCGCAGTCGCTGGACTCGGCCCTGGCGGCCTTCAGTGCGGTCACACGGATCCAGGTCCTGGTACCGGGCGAATTCACCCAGGGTCTGCGCTCATCGGGGCTGAGCGGCAGTTATCCACAGGACCAGGCGCTGGCCCGCCTGCTTCAGGGCACCGGCCTGAGCGCCGCCTACATCGACGGTGACAGCGTCACCCTGGAGCGCCAGCGCACCTCGGGCGACAACCCACTGCAACTGGGTGCGGTGAAGATCGACAGCAGCCAGCTGGGCGCCACCACCGAAGGTTCGGGTTCCTACACCACGGGTGCGCTGACCATCGGCAAGGGCGAGCAGAAGCTCAAGGATATCCCGCAGTCGGTCTCGGTGATGACCCGCCAACGCCTGGACGACCAGAACATGAACAGCCTGCAAGATGCCATGCGGCAGGTGACCGGCACCACGATCAAGAGCTACAACACCGGCTCCAACCTCAATGACGTGTACATGCGCGGCTTCCCGGTCGACATGGTGCAGGTCGATGGTGTCACCCAGCCCACCGGGCAGGGCGACATGGCCACGGCCTTCGACCTGGCGATGTACGACCGCGTCGAAGTGCTGCGCGGGCCGTCCGGCCTGTATCAGGGCGCGGGCGAGCCCGGCGGCACCATCAACCTGGTGCGCAAGCGCGCGCTGGGGCAGTTCGCCCTGTCCGGCGAGCTGTCGGCGGGCACCTATGACCGCTACCACTCCACGGTGGATGTCACCGGGCCGCTGAACAGCGACGGCAGCCTGCGCGGGCGCTTCATCACCGCCTACGAGAACAACCAGGCCTTCGTCGACTACGCCCAGAACGAGCGCCCGATGATGTACGGGCGCCTGGAATACGACCTGTCGCCGGCCACCACCCTGACCCTGGGCGGCGCCTACCAGCGCAACAAGTCGGTGCCCGCGTTCGGCCTGCCGGCCTACGACAGCGGCAAGCTGCTCGACGTCAAGCGCTCGACCTTCGTCGACGCCAAGTGGAACGAACTGGACGAGCGGGTCTGGGAAAGCTTCTTCGAGGTCGATCATGCGCTGGACGACGGCGGCCAGTTCAAGACTTCGTTGACCTACCGCGACGCCGAGACGCCAACGCGCGACTTCACCTGGACCGATGGTTCGGTGAACCCCGAGACCGGTGCCAGCTCGGCGGTGGCCTACAACTACTACACCCACATCAAGACCCTGGGCCTGGACAGCTTCGTGACGCGACCGTTCGAGGCGTTCGGGCGCACCCACGAGCTGACGGTGGGTGCCGACTACCAGCATGTGGACAAGGATTTCCGCTACGGTGGCCGGGAGTGGTTCGACATCAACGTGTTCGACCCGGGCAGCATCGACATCCCCAGGATCGATTACGTGATGGACAACGGCAACTCGTCCAAGTCGAACCAGTACGGGCTGTATGCTCGTACCAAGGTCAGTGCCAACGACTGGCTGGACGTGATCCTCGGCAGCCGGGTGATCTGGTTCGACAGCGATGGCCACAACGCCAACCCGTTCTTCAACGAATTCTCCGACCCACACAGTAGCGTTCGGCGCAAGGTGATCCCCTACGGTGCGCTGGTCGCCAAGCTCACCCCAGAGCTGTCGGCGTATGCCAGCTACACGACCGTCTACAAGCCGCAGACGCAGATGGCCGGCGGCAACAGCACGGTGGAGCCGCGCGAGGGCAAGCAGTACGAGCTGGGCCTGAAGCGCGAGTTCTTCGACGGTCGCCTGAACGGCAGCATGTCGGTGTTTCGCATCTACGACGAGAATCGCGCCCAGCAGATCGGCCAGACGCCGTTCTACGAGGCCCAGGCCAAGGTGCGCAGCCAGGGTTGGGAAACCGAGCTGTCCGGCAACCTGACCGACAACTGGAGCGTCAGCACCGGCTACGCCTTCACGCGGCTGGAGTCGGGGCGCCAGGCCGACTATCAGGGCATCAGCATCACGCCCAAGCACAACTTCAACGTGTGGACGCGCTATGCGTTCGCCGATGGGCCGCTGGAAGGGTTCAGTGTCGGTGGCGGCGTGCGGGTGGTCAGTTCCACCTACTACACGCGCAATGGCGTGGACTTCGTCCAGGGCGGCTACAGCGTGGCCACGGCGCAGGTGGGGTATCGCTTCAACAAGCATCTGTCGGCGACGCTGACCGCCAACAACCTGTTCGACCGGGTGTACTACGAGCGTGTGGACAGTGCGTGGGGCTCGAACTTCTATGGCGAGCCGCGCAACTTCACGTTGTCGTTGCGGGCGGCGTACTGAGCCTGGATCGCCGGGGCTGCTTTGCAGCCCTTTC
>NZ_JANCLM010000041.1:0-60775 GCF_024259445.1 Pseudomonas sp. DVZ6 | reverse complement strand
CCCCCCGCGATGGCGCCATCGCGGGGCAAGCCCGCTCCCACGAGATGTTGCAATGCCTGGAACCCGTGAACTAGCCAATATCGAATAGAGGCCATCCTTCGATGATCGCCCAGCTGCCGCCCCGCGCGCCCGCCGCCCATTACCCTGAATTCCTCGAAGCCCTGAAGAACAGCGGCTTCCGTGGCCAGATCAGTGCCGACTACGGCACCCGTACCGTGCTGGCCACCGACAACTCCATCTACCAGCGGCTGCCCCAGGCGGCGGTGTTCCCGTTGGATGCCGACGATGTGGCGCGGGTTGCCACGCTCATGGCCGAGCCACGCTTTCGCGACATCAAGCTGACCCCGCGTGGTGGCGGCACCGGCACCAACGGCCAGTCGCTGACCGACGGCATCGTCGTCGACCTGTCGCGGCACATGAACAGCATTCTCGAGATCAACGTCGAGCAGCGCTGGGTGCGGGTCCAGGCGGGCGTGGTCAAGGACCAGCTCAACGCCGCGCTCAAGTCCCATGGGCTGTTCTTCGCGCCGGAGCTTTCGACCTCCAACCGCGCCACCGTCGGCGGCATGATCAACACCGACGCCAGCGGCCAGGGCAGTTGCACCTATGGCAAGACTCGCGACCACGTGCTCGAGCTGCACAGCGTGCTGCTTGGTGGCGAGCGCCTGCACAGCCTGCCGATCGACGACGCGGCCCTGGAGCAGGCCTGCGCCGCGCCCGGCCGGGTCGGCGAGGTGTACCGCATGGCCCGCGAGATCCAGCAAACCCAGGCCGGGCTGATCGAAAGCACCTTCCCCAAGCTCAACCGCTGCCTGACCGGCTACGACCTGGCGCACCTGCGCGACGAGCAGGGCCGCTTCAACCTCAACAGCGTGCTGTGCGGCGCCGAAGGCTCGCTGGGCTATGTGGTCGAGGCCAAGCTCAATGTGCTGCCGATCCCGAAGTACGCGGTGCTGGTCAACGTACGCTACACCAGCTTCATGGACGCCCTGCGCGATGCCAACGCGCTGATGGCGCACAAGCCGCTGTCGATCGAGACCGTTGACTCCAAGGTGCTGATGCTGGCGATGAAGGACATCGTCTGGCACAGCGTCGCCGAGTACTTCCCGGCCGATGCCGAGCGCCCGACGCTGGGCATCAACCTGGTGGAGTTCTGCGGCGACGAGCCGGCCGAGGTCAATGCCCGGGTCGAGGCGTTTGTCGCGCACCTGCAGCGCGACACCAGCGTCGAGCGCCTGGGGCATACCCTGGCGGAGGGCGCCGAGGCGGTCACCAGGGTCTACACCATGCGCAAGCGTTCGGTGGGGCTGCTGGGCAACGTCGAAGGCGAGGTGCGGCCACAGCCGTTCGTCGAGGACACCGCCGTGCCGCCGGAGCAACTGGCTGACTACATCGCCGACTTCCGCGCGCTGCTCGACGGTTACGGCCTGGCCTACGGCATGTTCGGCCATGTCGATGCCGGCGTGCTGCACGTGCGCCCAGCGCTGGACATGAAGGATCCGGCCCAGGCCGCGCTGGTCAAGCCGATCTCCGATGCCGTGGCGGCGCTGACCCAGCGCTATGGCGGCCTGCTCTGGGGCGAGCATGGCAAAGGCCTGCGCTCCGAGTACGTGCCGGAATACTTCGGCGCGTTGTACCCGGCACTGCAGCGCCTCAAGGGCGCCTTCGATCCGCACAACCAGCTCAACCCGGGCAAGATCTGCACCCCGCCGGACAGCGCCGAAGGCCTGACCCCGGTGGATGGCGTGACCCTGCGCGGTGACCTTGACCGCAGTATCGACGAACGCGTCTGGCAAAGCTTCGGCAGCGCCGTGCACTGCAACGGCAACGGCGCCTGCTACAACTACGATCCCAACGACGCCATGTGCCCGTCGTGGAAGGCCACCCGCGAACGCCAGCACTCACCCAAGGGGCGCGCTTCGCTGATCCGCGAATGGCTGCGCCTGCAGGGCGAAGCGAACATCGATGTGCTCGCCGCCGCCCAGCGCAAGGCGTCCTGGTTCAAAAGGCTGCCGGCGCGCTTGCGTAACAGCCGTGCGCGCCAGGAAGACTTCTCCCACGAGGTGTACGACGCCATGGCCGGCTGCCTGGCGTGCAAGTCCTGCGCGGGGCAGTGCCCGATCAAGGTCAATGTGCCGGACTTCCGCTCGCGCTTCCTCGAGCTGTACCACGGCCGCTACCAGCGTCCGCTGCGCGATTACCTGATCGGTTCGCTGGAATTCACCATCCCGTACCTGGCCCATGCACCGGGCCTGTACAACGCGGTGATGGGCTCGAGGTGGGTGAGCAGGCTGCTGGCGGACAAGATCGGCATGGTCGACAGCCCGCTGATCAGCCGTTTCAACTTCCAGGCCACCCTGACCCGTTGCCGCGTCCAGGTGGCGAGCGTTCCGGCCCTGCGCGAGCTGACCCCGGCCCAGCGCGAACGCAGCATCGTGCTGGTGCAGGATGCCTTCACCCGCTATTTCGAGACGCCACTGCTGGCCTCGTTCATCGAGCTGGCCCATCGCCTGGGGCACAAGGTATTCCTCGCGCCTTACAGCGCCAACGGCAAGCCGTTGCACGTGCAGGGTTTCCTCGGTGCCTTCGCCAAGGCGGCGATCCGCAACGCCACCCAGCTCAAGAGCCTGGCCGACTGCGGCGTGCCGTTGGTGGGGCTGGACCCGGCGATGACCCTGGTCTATCGCCAGGAGTACCAGAAGGTCGATGGCGTGGAGTGCCCGTCGGTGCTGTTGCCCCAGGAATGGCTGATGAACGTGCTGCCCGAGCAGGCGCCGGTCAAGGCCGACAGCTTCCGCCTGATGGCCCACTGCACCGAGAAGACCAATGTGCCGGCCAGTACCCGGCAGTGGGAGCAGGTGTTCGCCCGCCTGGGGTTGAAGCTGGTCACCGAGGCCACCGGCTGCTGCGGCATGTCCGGTACCTATGGGCATGAAGCGCGGAACCAGGAAACCTCGAGGACCATCTTCGAGCAGTCCTGGGCGACCAAGCTGGACAAGCAGGGCGAGGCGTTGGCGACCGGTTATTCGTGCCGCAGCCAGGTCAAGCGCATGACCGAGAAGCAGTTGCGCCATCCGCTGGAGGTGGTGTTGCAGTACGCGCAGCGCTGAGGCGCGTCATTCGGTGCAGGCCTCTTCGCGGGTAAACCCGCTCCCACAGGATCGTCGCTGCCTTTGATGGCGGTGCTGTACCTGTGGGAGCGGGTTTGATGGAAACGACTTGCAGGGTGACCGCAATGGGGGTGCGGTAAGTCGGGTATGGAAGTCTTCGGTAGGGCTTCTGGACGGTGTGAAAACGCGATGACGGGGATGTCCCGCAGGTCAGCCGTTTTCACACAGTCGGGTGGGGTGCGCGATTATTCCTGGTCGGCGCTGGATTGATCGTCACCGTCCTGGTCGACGGCGGGCGTCGGTTCGGCGTGGGCGGCAACGGATTGCTCTTCGGGGTTCAGGCTTGGGAAGGGAAGATTCGGGATTTCATGCATCTCGTCGTTCCTCGCAAGTGTGAGTGAAAAGGCGGCGCCAGGGCGCATGTGTGGCTTCGAAAAGCTGGGGCAGGATACAGCAGTCTGGATGACAGTTTGAGATTTTTGCCGGGCGCTGGTCGGTTTTAGCGGGCGATCAGCGCACCGCCGACTGTGTTCGGGCGCCGGAAACACTGTGGGAGCAACAGTCTTGTACTGCCTGCGTTCGATTCATCGCAGGCTGCGCTCCCCCACAGTTACAGCGCTTGATGTCGAAGCGGCGCGTATCCTGTGGGAGCGGGTTTACCCGCGAACACCGGCGAAGCCGGTGCCATCCACCGCGTCGCTTGCTTCGCGGCTAAAGCCGCTCCCACAGGTACTGCGATATCAGCGACAGACGTCGGCGATGGCCGCCGCCAGCTTCTCCAGGCGCTGCGCATCCGCCCCGGCGATGTTCGCCCGGCCGGTACCGACCATGTACACACTGTGCCGTTCACGCAGCAGGCGCACTTGCTCGGGGTTCAGCCCGGTGTAGGAGAACATCCCGCGTTGCGCGGCGATGTGCGCGAAGCGCTCGGCCAGGCCGTGTGGCGCCAGCGCCTGCACCAGGCCCTGGCGAAGCTCGGCAATGCGCTGACGCATGGCGTTCACTTCCTCGACCCACAGCGCCTTGAGCGCCGGATCACCGAGGATCTCGGCGACCACTGCGGCACCATGGTCCGGTGGCGTCGACCACAGGTTGCGCGCAATGAACGCCAATTGGCTGCGCACATCCAGCAGTTTCTCGGCATCGTGGCTGCACACCAGCAGGGCGCCGGTGCGATCGCGGTACAGGCCGAAGTTTTTCGAGCAGGAGCTGGTGACCAGCAGTTCCGGCAGTTCGGCGGCAAACAGGCGCACCGCCCAGGCGTCTTCCTCCAGGCCGTCACCGAAGCCCTGGTAGGCAAAATCGATCAGTGGCAGCAGGTTGCGGCGCTTGACGATGTCGAGTACCGCGCGCCAGTCGTCCTGGCCCAGGTCGAAGCCGGTCGGGTTGTGGCAGCAGGCGTGCAGTAGCACCACGTCGCCTTCCGGTGCCTGTTCCAGCGCGGCGAGCATGCCGTCGACGTTAAGGCGGTTGTCCTTGCCCACGTAGGGGTAGTGGGACACCTTGAGCCCGGCGCCGGCGAAGATCGTCTCGTGGATCGGCCAGGTCGGGTCGCTCAGCCAGATGCCACGCCCCGGCAGGCAATGGGCGATGAACTCCGCCGCCAGGCGCAGGGCGCCGGTGCCGCCCGGGGTCTGGGTGGCACCGGCGCGCTGGCTGGCCAGCAACGGCGATTCGCTGCCCAGCACCAGTTCGCTGATCAGGCGCCCGAACGCCGCGTCACCATGGCCACCGATGTAGCTTTTGGTGGCCTGGCGTTCGACCAGGCGCTGCTCGGCCTGCTTGACCGCTGCGGGAATCGGCGTCAGGCCCTGGGCGTCCTTGAACACGCCGACCCCCAGGTCGAACTTGGCCGGATTGTCGTCGCGGGCGTAGGCCTCCATCAGCCCCAGGATCGGGTCGCCAGGGACCCGTCCGATGGCCGCGAAGTGCATCACTTGCGCCCTTCGGCGGTTTTGGCGACCTCGTCGGTGCGCGCGCACATGATGAAGTCGTTGCGGTGCAGGCCCTTGATCGAGTGGCTCCACCAGGTCACGGTGACCTTGCCCCACTCGGTCAGCAGGCCCGGGTGATGGCCTTCGGCTTCGGCGATCTCGCCGACGGCGTTGGTGAAGGCCAGGGCGTGCTTGAAGTTCTTGAACAGGAACACGCGCTCGAGCTCCATGTGGCCGTCGCGGGTTTCGATGTTCCAGTCCGGGATCTGCCGGATCAATACCGGCAGTTCCTCGTCGCTGACTTTCGGCGCATCGGCGCGGCAGGCTTCGCAGTGGGCTTGGTTCAAGGCATTCATGGGTGTTTTCCGGTTTGAGTTGTTATCGACAGGGGCGCTCAGGCGGCGACCTTGGGTGGAAACTTCGGTGCGTGCAGGCCCAGCTGCATGGCCTGGTGGACCATGGCCATGATGTCTTCGTGGGCCAGGTCGAACAGGCGTTTCATGTTCGGCAGGACGAAGTACAGGGGCTGCAGGATATCGATGCGGTACGGCGTGCGCATGGCCTCGATCGGGTCGAAGGCCTGGTGCTCCGGCTCGCCGGACAGGCTGTAGACGGTCTCCTTCGGCGAGGAGAGGATGCCGCCGCCATAGATCTTGCGACCCTGCGCGGTCTCCATCAGGCCGAACTCGATGGTCATCCAGTACAGGCGCGCCAGGTACACACGCTGTTCCTTGGTCGCCGCCAGGCCCAGCTTGCCGTAGGTGTGGGTAAATTCGGCGAAGAAGGGGTTGGTCAGCAGCGGGCAGTGGCCGAAGATCTCGTGGAAGATGTCGGGCTCCTGCAGGTAGTCCAGTTCTTCCGGGGTGCGGATGAAGGTGGCGACCGGGAAGCGCTTGCTGGCCAGCAGCTCGAAGAAGGTCTGGAAGGGGATCAGCGCCGGCACGCGGGCGACCTGCCAGCCGGTGGTGGCGCCCAGCACCTTGTTGATTTCGCCGAGCTGGGGGATGCGGTCATGGGGCAGCTTGAGCTGCTCGATGCCGTCCAGGTATTCCTGGCATGCCCGGCCTTCGATCACTTTCAGTTGGCGAGTGATCAGGGTGTTCCACACCGCATGCTCTTGCTGCGGGTAGTCGATAAAACCATGCGCATCGGGCTCGCGTGCCACGTATTGCGTCTGTTTCATGTGGCTCTCCTGGTGAGGGCGTTCTTGTTATGTACAGGACATACCTTAGGAATATCCCTACAAACGCTGCTTTGCACTGGGGTGAAGGGCAGTTAATCGTCGCCGCTCATCCTGAATTCGTAACGATAATTTTACAAAAATACCCTTATCCCGGAAAATCACGGGTGTCGAGCTGGGCAGAAGGTTGATTTTGTCAGCTTATCTTTACGACTTTTCCGCGCGCCGGGTAAAAACCTGGCCGCTTCGAGAGCCTTCATGCGTATCAAAGTGCACTGCCAGAACCGCATCGGCATCCTGCGGGACATCCTCAACCTGCTGGTGGAGTACGGCATCAACGTGCTGCGCGGCGAGGTGGGGGGGGATCACGGCAACGCCATCTATCTGCATTGCCCGAACCTGATCAACCTGCAGTTCCAGGCCCTGCGGCCGAAGTTCGAGTCGATCGCCGGGGTGTTCGGGGTCAAGCGCGTCGGCCTGATGCCCAGCGAGCGCCGGCACATGGAACTCAATGCGCTGCTGGGCGCGCTGGACTTCCCGGTGCTGTCGATCGACATGGGCGGCAGCATCGTTGCCGCCAACCGTGGCGCGGCGCAGTTGCTCGGGGTGCGGGTGGACGAGGTGCCGGGCATTCCGTTGTCGCGCTATGTCGAGGACTTCGACCTGCCGGAGCTGATCCGCGCCAACAAGTCGCGGATCAACGGCCTGCGCATCAAGGTCAAGGGCGATGTGTTCCTCGCCGATATCGCGCCGTTGCAGTCGGAGCATGATGACAGCGAGGCCCTGGCGGGCGCGGTGATCACCTTGCATCGCGCCGATCGCATCGGCGAGCGCATCTACAACGTGCGCAAGCAGGAGCTGCGTGGCTTCGACAGCATCTTCCAGAGCTCGCGGGTGATGGCTGCGGTGGTGCGCGAGGCGCGGCGCATGGCGCCGCTGGATGCGCCGCTACTGATCGAGGGCGAGACCGGTACCGGCAAGGAATTGCTGGCGCGCGCCTGCCATCTGGCCAGCCCTCGTGGCCAGGCGCCGCTGATGGCGCTCAACTGCGCCGGCCTGCCGGAGTCGATGGCCGAGACCGAGCTGTTCGGCTATGGCCCAGGGGCGTTCGAAGGCGCACGGGCCGAAGGCAAGCTGGGGCTGCTGGAGCTTACCGCCGGTGGCACGCTGTTCCTCGATGGCGTCGGGGAGATGAGCCCGCGCTTGCAGGTCAAGTTGCTGCGCTTCCTGCAGGATGGCTGTTTCCGCCGGGTCGGCAGTGACGAGGAGGTGTACCTGGATGTGCGGGTGATCTGCGCGACCCAGGTCGATCTGTCCGAGCTGTGCGCCCGGGGCGAGTTCCGACAGGACCTCTACCATCGCCTCAACGTGCTGTCGCTGCACATTCCGCCGCTGCGCGAATGCATGGATGGCCTGGAGGGGCTGGTGCAGCACTTCCTTGACCAGGCCAGCCGGCAGATCGGCTGCCCGATGCCGCGCCTGGCGCCGGCGGCGATGGACAAGCTTGCTCAATATCATTGGCCGGGCAACGTGCGCCAGCTGGAGAACGTGTTGTTCCAGGCGGTGTCGTTGTGCGAGGGCGGGGTGGTGAAGAGCGAACATATCCGTTTACCGGATTATGGCGCGCGCCAGCCATTGGGCGAGTTTTCCCTGGATGGCGATCTTTCGCAAATTGTCGGGCGGTTTGAAAAGGCGGTATTGGAAAGTTTGATGAGTGAATTTACAAGTAGCCGGGCGCTGGGGAAAAGATTGGGTGTTTCCCATACGACCATTGCCAACAAGTTGCGGGATTACTCGCTGAACAAGTCGGTGGAGTGAGGGTGGCTAACTACCTTGAAAGTTACACTTGTCCCTGTAGGAGCGGCCTTGTGCCGCGAAAGGGCCGCAAAGCGGCCCCGACGATCTTGGCATGCTGCTGAAAACCCGGGGCCGCTACGCCGCCCTTTCGCGGCACAAGGCCGCTCCTACAGGGATCGCGCAAGGCCTGAGGTTGGCGCGGTCGGAGTGGGAGCGGGCTTGCCCCGCGATAAACCTATGGCCTCAGCCGTTGGAACAACCGTTCCCCATCACGCGGTATTCGAGAATGTGCTTCTGGCCCTGGGAGTCCTCGTAGGTCATGCGGGCCGGCACCACTTCACAGACGTTCGGCACTTCGCTCATGGAGATGACGCGGGCGATGTCCAGGTGCTGCGAATAACTGTACTGTTCAACCGGAATCTGCTCGACATCTTTTGCTTCGCCGGCCAATGCCGCGCCGCAAAAACCGCCAAGTACCAATACCAGTAAAGCTTTCATTTTCAAGTTACCTGTCTAAGGTCGTGAGGGGGCACGCGGCGCTTATGGCGCCGCGAGTACAGCAAGTTTCAACTATCGGGATGAGGTACGGATTAACGCTGCCTGCGTGGGGGCTGTTACCAAGTTAATCGCGTTGCCGTTGCTGGCGAGATGAATTTTAGGGAGGCGCCCACGGCTGAAACAGAGGGGGTTTTGATAAAGTCTTTTGACAGAATCTGTAACAATCCCCGTCGAAACCCTGTCTTTTCCTCTCGGAGATAGCTGCATGCCATGTACTAGAGCGGTCGCGCCTGATTGGTGAGTCGACGGCCCGTCGTGTTACTACCAACGTCGAATGGCCTTGGCCGCTCTGGTACAGTTACAAACGGTTCCATACAAAAACAACTATTACACCGAGGTAACACAGATGAGTGCGGCTCCACTGTATCCCGTTCGTCCCGAGGTTGCGGCCAGTACCCTGACCGACGAGGCCACCTACAAGGCCATGTACCAGCAATCGGTGATCAACCCGGACGGCTTCTGGCGCGAGCAGGCCCAGCGTCTGGACTGGATCAAGCCTTTCACCAAGGTCAAGCAGACCTCGTTCGACGACCACCATGTCGATATCAAGTGGTTCGCCGACGGCACTCTGAACGTTTCCTACAACTGCCTGGACCGCCACCTCGAAGAGCGCGGCGACCAGCTGGCGATCATCTGGGAGGGCGACGACCCTTCCGAACACCGCAACATCACCTACCGCGAGCTCCACGAGCAGGTCTGCAAGTTCGCCAACGCCCTGCGTGGCCAGGACGTGCACCGCGGCGACGTGGTCACCATCTATATGCCGATGATTCCCGAGGCAGTGGTCGCCATGCTGGCCTGCGCCCGCATCGGTGCGATCCACTCGGTGGTGTTCGGCGGCTTCTCGCCGGAGGCGCTGGCCGGTCGCATCATCGACTGCAAGTCGAAAGTGGTGATCACCGCCGACGAAGGCCTGCGCGGCGGCCGCCGTACCCCGCTCAAGGCCAACGTCGACCTGGCCCTGACCAACCCTGAAACCAGCAGTGTGCAGAAGATCATCGTGTGCAAGCGCACCGGTGGCGACATCGCCTGGCACCAGCATCGCGACATCTGGTACGAAGACCTGATGAAGGTTGCCTCCAGCCACTGCGCGCCGAAAGAGATGGGCGCCGAGGAGGCGCTGTTCATCCTCTATACCTCCGGCTCCACCGGCAAGCCCAAGGGCGTGCTGCACACCACTGGCGGTTACCTGGTGTATGCCGCGCTGACCCACGAGCGCGTGTTTGACTACCGTCCGGGCGATGTCTACTGGTGCACCGCCGACGTGGGCTGGGTCACCGGCCACAGCTACATCGTCTACGGCCCGCTGGCCAACGGCGCCACCACGCTGCTGTTCGAAGGAGTGCCGAACTACCCGGACATCACCCGGGTGTCGAAGATCGTCGACAAGCACAAGGTCAATATCCTCTACACCGCGCCAACCGCCATTCGCGCCATGATGGCCGAAGGTGAAGCGGCGGTGGCCGGTGCCGATGGCTCCAGCCTGCGCCTGCTGGGCTCGGTGGGCGAGCCGATCAACCCCGAGGCCTGGAACTGGTACTACAAGACCGTCGGCAAGGAGCGTTGCCCGATCGTCGATACCTGGTGGCAGACCGAGACTGGCGGTGTGCTGATCAGCCCACTGCCAGGCGCCACCGCACTGAAGCCTGGCTCGGCGACCCGCCCGTTCTTCGGCGTGGTGCCGGCGCTGGTGGACAACCTGGGCAACCTGATCGAGGGCGCCGCCGAGGGCAACCTGGTGATCCTCGACTCCTGGCCGGGCCAGTCGCGCTCGCTGTACGGCGATCATGACCGTTTCGTCGACACCTACTTCAAGACCTTCCGTGGCATGTACTTCACCGGTGACGGTGCCCGTCGCGACGAAGACGGCTACTACTGGATCACCGGTCGCGTCGACGACGTGCTCAACGTCTCCGGACACCGCATGGGCACCGCCGAGATCGAGAGCGCGATGGTGGCGCATCCGAAGGTCGCCGAAGCGGCGGTGGTGGGCGTGCCGCACGATATCAAAGGGCAGGGCATCTATGTCTATGTCACCCTCAATGTCGGCGAGGAGTCGAGCGAGCAACTGCGCCTTGAGCTGAAGAACTGGGTGCGCAAGGAAATCGGCCCGATCGCCTCGCCGGATGTGATCCAGTGGGCGCCGGGGCTGCCGAAGACCCGTTCGGGCAAGATCATGCGCCGCATCCTGCGCAAGATCGCCACCGGCGAGTACGACGCGCTGGGTGATATCTCCACGCTGGCCGACCCAGGGGTGGTGCAGCACCTGATCGACACCCACAAGGCGATGAGCCTGGCCACCGCCTGAGTCGAAGCGTCGCGGCAAGTCGGCTCCTGAAGGTCGTGGGAGCGGGCTTGCCCCGCGATCAGGCCATCAGTAAAAGCCCCGCCCACACCCGGCGGGGTTTTTGCTTTACTGATGCAGACTGTTACTCCGACATTCATCGGTAACCCTGGCTGTCACCGATTTCGCCCAAATGCGGGGCTTGTGGAAACATTCATGTGCCATTTGAGTGCATTCCTGCGAGCATTTTGTGCAGGGTCGCACGCTGCGCTTGCCGGAATACAAGGCTTTGCCAATAATGGGCCCGCTTATTGCTTTGGGTATAGGTTATTTCTCTTTTGCTCTTGCATATCTCGCAGGAGCTGTCAATATCGCCCGCCGCGGTTCCTGGCGCTTCTGTAATTAGTTGTCGCTTTGAAGAAATATCGACCATCGGGCTGTCGCTAGAATGCCACTCACTCGCTCGTGGTCTGCGACCTTGGTCGAAACCTGCGCGGCTCGCGCTGTACCCATTCGCATATCGGGCAGCCGTTACAACTGCCTTGTATTGCCCCGTACCGATGGAGTTACCTGATGAAGAAGCTCGCACTGCTTGGCGCCCTGGCGCTTTCCGTGTTTTCCCTGGTATCGCAGGCCGATGAGAAGCCGTTGAAGATCGGTATCGAGGCCGCCTACCCACCCTTCGCCTTCAAGCAGCCTGATGGCAGCCTCGCCGGCTTCGACTACGACATCGGCAACGCCCTGTGCGAAGAGATGAAAGCCAAGTGCACCTGGATCGAGCAGGAGTTCGACGGCCTGATCCCGGCGCTGAAAGTGCGCAAGATCGACGCCATCCTGTCGTCCATGTCGATCACCGACGATCGCAAGAAGTCGGTCGACTTCACCAAGCGCTACTACCTGACCCCGGCGCGCCTGGTCATGAAGGAAGGCACCACCGTCAGCGACAGCCTGGCTGAGCTCAAGGGCAAGAAGATCGGCGTGCAGCGCGGCTCGATCCATGATCGCTTCGCCAAGGAAGTCCTGGGCGCGCAAGGCGCCACCGTCGTGCCTTACGGCACCCAGAACGAAATCTACCTGGACGTCGCCGCCGGTCGTCTTGACGGTACCGTGGCCGACGCCACCCTGCTCGAAGACGGTTTCCTGAAAACCGACGCCGGCAAGGGCTTTGCCTTCGTAGGCCCGGCCTTCACCGATTCCAAGTACTTCGGTGACGGTATCGGCATCGCCCTGCGCAAGGGTGACAAGGCCAACGCCGACCGCATCAACGCCGCCATCGATGCGATCCGTGCCAACGGCAAATACAAAGAGATCGAGAAGAAGTACTTCAACTTCGACATCTACGGTCCAGACTCGAAGTAAGCCATCGAGTTTCACCTGTGCAATGGTGCAAACAGCAGAAGCTCTGAGGTTTGCACCATTTTTCATTCCCAAGCCCTGAGGAATTCGAATCATGTTGAAAGGCTATGGGGCAGTCATCCTCGACGGAGCGTGGCTGACGCTGCAGCTCGCCCTGTCGTCGATGGCCCTGGCCATCGTCCTCGGCCTGATCGGCGTGGCGCTGCGCTTGTCGCCGGTGCGCTGGCTGGCCTGGCTGGGGGATCTGTATTCCACGGTGATCCGTGGCATCCCTGACCTGGTCCTGATCCTGCTGATCTTCTACGGCGGCCAGGACATCATCAACCGGGTGGCGCCGCTGCTCGGCTATGACGACTACATCGACCTGAACCCCCTGGTCGCCGGCATCGGCACCCTGGGCTTCATCTTCGGTGCCTACCTCTCGGAAACCTTCCGCGGCGCCTTCCTGGGGATTCCCAAGGGGCAGGCCGAGGCGGGTGCGGCCTACGGCATGAGCGGTGTCCAGGTGTTCTTCCGGATCATGGTGCCGCAGATGATCCGCCTGGCGATCCCGGGCTTCACCAACAACTGGCTGGTGCTGACCAAGGCGACCGCGCTGATTTCGGTGGTCGGTCTGCAGGACATGATGTTCAAGGCCAAGCAGGCGGCGGACGCCACCCGCGAACCCTTCACCTTCTTCCTCGCGGTGGCGGCGTTGTACCTGGTGCTGACCAGTGTCTCGCTGCTGGCGCTGAAGTATCTCGAGAAGCGCTACTCGGTGGGCGTCAAGGCGGCTGAACTATGATCTTCGACTACAACGTCATCTGGGAGGCCCTGCCGCTGTACCTGGGCGGCCTGCTGACCACCCTCAAGCTGCTGGCGCTGTCGCTGCTGTTCGGCCTGCTGGCGGCAATTCCGCTGGGCCTGATGCGCGTCTCCAAGCAGCCGCTGGTGAACATGAGTGCCTGGCTGTACACCTACGTGATCCGCGGCACGCCGATGCTGGTGCAGTTGTTCCTGATCTACTACGGCCTGGCCCAGTTCGAGGCAGTGCGCGAGAGCTTCCTGTGGCCGTGGCTGTCCAGCGCGACCTTCTGCGCCTGCCTGGCCTTCGCCGTCAACACTAGTGCCTACACCGCCGAGATCATCGCTGGCAGCCTCAAGGCCACGCCCCATGGCGAGATCGAGGCGGCCAAGGCCATCGGCATGTCGCGCATGAAGATGTACCGCCGCATCCTCCTGCCGTCGGCCCTGCGCCGGGCGCTGCCGCAGTACAGCAACGAAGTGATCATGATGCTGCAGACCACCAGCCTGGCGTCGATCGTCACCCTGATCGACATCACCGGTGCCGCGCGCACGGTCAACGCCCAGTACTACCTGCCTTTCGAGGCCTACATCACGGCGGGCGTGTTCTACCTGTGCCTGACCTTCATCCTCGTGCGCCTGTTCAAGATGGCCGAACGCCGCTGGCTCGGCTACCTGGCGCCGCGCAAGCACTGACCGCTCTGTGAGATCCGACAGCATGTACAAACTTCAAATCCAAGACCTGCACAAGCGCTACGGCAGCCATGAGGTGCTCAAGGGCGTCTCCCTCGAAGCCAAGGCAGGCGACGTGATCAGCATTATCGGCTCCAGCGGCTCGGGCAAATCGACCTTCCTGCGCTGCATCAACCTGTTGGAGCAGCCGCACGCGGGCAAGATCCTGCTCAACAACGAAGAGCTCAAGCTGGTGGCCGGCAAGGACGGCGCGCTCAAGGCCGCCGATCCGAAACAGCTGCAGCGCATGCGCTCGCGCCTGTCGATGGTGTTCCAGCATTTCAACCTGTGGTCGCACATGACGGCGCTTGAGAACGTCATCGAGGCGCCGGTGCATGTGCTGGGCGTGAACAAGAAGGAAGCGCTGGAGAAGGCCGAGCACTACCTGGCCAAGGTCGGCGTGTCCCATCGCAAGGATGCCTTCCCCGGCCACATGTCCGGCGGCGAGCAGCAGCGCGTGGCCATTGCCCGCGCCCTGGCCATGGAGCCTGAGGTGATGCTGTTCGACGAGCCGACCTCGGCGCTCGACCCGGAGCTGGTGGGCGATGTGCTCAAGGTCATGCAGTCGCTGGCCCAGGAAGGCCGCACCATGGTGGTGGTCACCCACGAGATGGGCTTTGCCCGCGAGGTGTCCAACCAGCTGGTGTTCCTGCACAAGGGGCTGGTGGAGGAGCGCGGCTGCCCGCGCGAGGTGCTGGTCAATCCGCAGTCCGAGCGCCTCAAGCAGTTCCTTTCCGGCAGCCTGAAGTAATCGCTGCAAATTTGCACCATAATGGGGCATGCTGCGCCATCCGCGCGGCATGCCCTGGCGCCACAAGCGCGAACCTTTCCTTCCAGGTTTCGGACCACGCCCTATGACCACCCAGCGAATCGGATTTCTCATCTGGCCAAGCACCAAGCCGCTGACCCTGGCGTTGGCCGAAGAGGTGCTGCAGGTGGCCCAGCGGGTGCATCCGGACGTGGTCTACGAGCTGGCCTATCTGCAGGCCGAAGCCGTGCAGGAGGGTGCCTGGCGCCTGCCGGGCGAGGCCTGGAACGGTCGTCTGGAGGGTTGCCACAAGCTGTTCCTGCTGGCCGACGAGCCGCCGACGGCCATCGGCTCGTCGCTGTCCGCCGCGCTCAAGCAGCTGGCGCGCAGCGGCTGCATGATCGGCGGCCTGTCTGCTGGGGTGTACCCGCTGGCGGCGCTGGGCCTGCTTGATGGCTACCGCGCCGCGGTGCACTGGCGTTGGCAGGATGATTTCGCCGAGCGCTTCCCCAAGGTGATCGCCACCAGCCACCTGTTCGACTGGGACCGTGATCGCCTGACTGCCTGCGGCGGCATGGCGGTGACCGACCTGCTGCTGGCGGTGCTTGCGCGCGATCATGGCGCGGAGCTGGCGGGCGCGGTGTCGGAAGAGCTGGTGGTCGAGCGTATCCGTGAAGGGGGCGAGCGCCAGCGCATTCCGCTGCAGAATCGCCTGGGCTCCAGCCATCCCAAGCTCACCCAGGCGGTGCTGCTGATGGAGGCCAATATCGAGGAGCCGCTGACCACCGACGAGATCGCCCAGCATGTGTGCGTGTCCCGTCGCCAGCTGGAGCGGATCTTCAAGCAGTACCTCAATCGCGTGCCCAGTCAGTATTACCTGGAGCTGCGCCTGAACAAGGCACGGCAGATGCTGATGCAGACCAGCAAGTCGATCATCCAGATCGGATTGTCCTGCGGTTTCTCCTCGGGGCCGCATTTCTCCAGTGCGTACCGCAATTTCTTTGGCGCCACACCGCGTGAAGACCGTAACCAGCGGCGCAGCAGCAGCCCGTTCGAGCTGAGTTCGGCGCCGGCCGAGCGGGGCTGATTTCTCTATTGTCTGTGCCGGCCTCTTCGCGGGTAAACCCGCTCCCACAGGCAATCTGCTGTTTTCAGGTACGGTGCCATCCTGTGGGAGCGGGTTTACCCGCGAAGAGGCCGGTGCAGGCAACCTCTTTTCATATGTGAACGGTCGTTCACCCGATTCCTATCTCCCGTTACACTGCGCGATTGCGACACTGTTTGTCGCATTGCCGAAAACCGCGTGAAAACACGGTTTGGCGCTGTAACAAGTTGTCGCCTGGCAGCAAGGACAGGCGCCGATCAGTCCTTACAATCCCTTCATCGCTCGCCACTTCCAGGCCAGCGTTCCTCTTCAGGAGACTCAGATGTCCGTTGAGCAAGCCCCGGTGCAACGTGCCGATTTCGACCAGGTCATGGTTCCCAACTACTCCCCGGCGGCGTTCATTCCTGTGCGAGGCGAGGGTTCCCGAGTCTGGGACCAGACCGGTCGCGAGCTGATCGACTTCGCCGGCGGCATCGCGGTTAATGCCCTGGGCCACTGCCATCCGGCGCTGGTCAAGGCGCTCACCGAGCAGGCCAACACCCTCTGGCACGTCTCCAACGTGTTCACCAACGAGCCGGCCCTGCGCCTGGCGCACAAGCTGGTGGACGCGACCTTCGCCGAGCGTGCGTTCTTCTGCAACTCTGGTGCCGAGTCCAACGAGGCCGCCTTCAAGCTGGCCCGTCGCGTCGCCCACGACCGCTTCGGCCCCGAGAAGCACGAAATCATCGCCACCGTGAACAGCTTCCACGGTCGCACCCTGTTCACCGTCAGCGTCGGTGGCCAGCCCAAATACTCCGACGGCTTCGGTCCGAAGATCACCGGCATCAGCCATGTGCCGTACAACGACCTGGAAGCGCTGAAAGCGCAGATTTCCGACAAGACCTGCGCCGTGGTCATTGAGCCGATCCAGGGCGAGAGCGGCGTGGTCCCGGCCGACCAGGCCTACCTGGAGGGCGCGCGCAAACTGTGCGACGAGCACAACGCCCTGCTGATCTTCGACGAAGTCCAGACCGGTGTCGGCCGTACCGGCTCGCTGTACGCCTACCAGCACTACGGCGTCACCCCGGACATCCTCACCAGCGCCAAGAGCCTGGGCGGCGGCTTCCCGATCGGCGCCATGCTGACCACCAGCGACCTGGCCAAGCACCTGGCCGTCGGCACCCACGGCACCACCTACGGTGGCAACCCGCTGGGCTGCGCCGTTGCCTGCGCGGTGCTGGATGTGATCAACACCCCGGAAACCCTGGCGGGCATCAAGGCCAAGCATGAGCGCTTCAAGACTCGTCTGGAGAACATCGGCCAGCAAACCGGCCTGTTCACCCAGGTGCGTGGCGTCGGCCTGCTGATCGGCTGCGTGCTGAGCGAGGCCTGGAAAGGCAAGGCCAAGGACATCCTCAACGCCGCCGAGAAAGAAGGCGTGATGGTCCTGCAGGCAGGTCCCGACGTGGTGCGCTTCGCCCCGAGCCTGGTGGTCGAGGATGCCGACATCGACGAAGGCCTGGATCGTTTCGAACGCGCCGTGGCAAAACTGATCAAGGGCTGATCGCCCTTCGCCGGCCCCGAGAAGGGGCTGGCGATACCCGAATTCCAGTGCGGGCACCTGCTTGCAGGTGGTGGCGCGTGCCCGCCGTTTTTCCGTGCCGATGTGATCGGCGCGCTTTCCCGAAAGGAGTGACACCATGCTGGTGATGCGCCCCGCGCAAATGGCTGATCTGAACGAAGTGCAGCGCATGGCTGCCGACAGCCCCATTGGTGTCACCTCGCTGCCGGATGACGCCGGCCGCCTGGGCGACAAGATCGCCGCCTCGGAAACCTCGTTCGCTGCCGAGGTCAGCTTCAATGGCGAAGAGAGCTACTTCTTCGTGCTTGAGGACAGCGCCACCGGCAAGCTGGTCGGCTGCTCGGCCATCGTCGCTTCGGCCGGCTACTCCGAGCCGTTCTACAGCTTTCGCAACGAGACCTTCGTGCACGCCTCCCGCGAGCTGAAGATCCACAACAAGATTCACGTCCTGTCGCTGTGCCACGACCTCACCGGCAACAGCCTGCTGACCAGTTTCTACGTGGTGCCGGAACTGGTGAGCAGCGCCTTCGCCGAGCTCAACTCACGGGGCCGCCTGCTGTTCATGGCCGCGCACCCCGAGCGCTTCGCCGAGTCGGTGGTGACCGAGATCGTCGGCTACAGCGACGAGCAGGGCGAGTCGCCGTTCTGGGACGCCATCGGCCGCAACTTCTTCGACCTCAACTACGCCGACGCCGAGCGCCTGTGCGGCCTGAAGAGCCGCACCTTCCTCGCTGAACTGATGCCGCACTACCCGATCTACGTGCCGCTGCTGGCCGACGAGGCGCAGGAGGCCATGGGCCAGGTGCACCCGCGGGCGCAGATTACCTTCGACATCCTCATGCGCGAAGGCTTCGAGACCGAGCATTACATCGACATCTTCGACGGCGGCCCGACCCTGCACGCCCGCGCCTCGGGCATCCGCTCCATCGCCCAGAGCCGGGTGGTGCCGGTCAAGCTCGACGAGACGCCAGTCAAGGGCGGCCGTCCGTACCTGGTGTGCAACGGCCAGTTGCAGGATTACCGCGCCGTGCTGCTGGAGCTGGACTGGGTGCCGGGCAAGCCGGTCAGCCTGAGCGGCGAAGCCGCCGAGGCCCTGGGTGTCGGCGAAGGCGCCAGCGTGCGCCTGGTCGCGGTCTGAACCGCCGGAACAGAGAGTTTCGCGGCAGGCACAGACCGCCGCACAAGGAGATAGCATGATCGTTCGTCCTGTACGCAGCAGCGATTTACCCGCGCTGATCGAATTGGCCCGCAGCACCGGCACCACCGGCCTGACCACGCTGCCGGCCAACGAGGAGCGCCTCGGCCAACGGGTCGGCTGGGCCGAGAAAAGCTTTCGCGGCGAAGCCGAGCGCGGCGACACCGACTACCTGTTCGTGCTGGAGAACGACGAAGGCATGGTGGTCGGCATCAGTGCCATCGCCGGTGCCGTCGGCCTGCGCGAGCCCTGGTACAACTACCGGGTCGGCCTGACCGTCAGCGCCTCGCAGGAGCTGAACATCTACCGCGAGATCCCCACGCTGTTCCTGGCCAACGACCTGACCGGCAACTCCGAGCTGTGCTCGCTGTTCCTGCGCAGCGACTACCGCAGTGGCCTCAATGGCCGTCTGCTGTCCAAGGCGCGGATGCTGTTCATCGCCGAGTTCCCGCAGCTGTTCGGCAACAAGATCATCGCCGAGATGCGCGGCATGTCCGACGAGGCAGGCCGTTCGCCCTTCTGGGAGAGCCTGGGCCGGCACTTCTTCAAGATGGAGTTCAGCCAGGCCGACTACCTCACCGGCGTGGGCAACAAGTCGTTCATCGCCGAACTGATGCCCAAGTTCCCGCTGTACACCTGCTTCCTCTCGGAAGCGGCGCGCAGCGTCATCGGCCGCGTGCACACCGACACGGAGCCTGCGCTGGCCATGCTCAAGCGCGAAGGCTTCAACTACCAGGGCTACGTCGACATCTTCGACGCAGGTCCCGCCATCGAGTGCGAGACCTCGAAGATCCGCGCCGTGCGTGACAGCGAGACCCTGGTACTGGCCGTCGGCACCCCGGGTGACGACGCCACCCCTTACATCATTCACAACCGCAAGCGCGAAGACTGCCGCATCACCGCCGCACCGGCGCGCCTGGCGGCAGGCACCCTGGTGGTCGATCCGCAGACCGCCAAGCGCCTGCGCCTGGGCGCTGGCGACAATGTCCGCGCCGTGCCGCTGTCCGCCGGTCGGGAGGCCCAGTAAATGAACACGCATTACATCGCAGGCCACTGGCTGGCCGGCCAGGGTGAAACCCTGCAGTCGCTCAACCCCGTCACCCAGGCGCTGATCTGGCAAGGGCAGGGCGCCGACGCCGCCCAGGTCGAAACCGCCGTGCAGGCCGCCCGCCAGGCGTTCCCGGCCTGGGCATCGCTGAGCCTGGAGGCGCGCATCAGCGTGCTGGAGGCCTTCGCCGAGAAGCTCAAGGCCAATGCCGAGGCGCTGTCGCGCTGCATCGGCGAAGAAACCGGCAAGCCCCTGTGGGAGTCGGCCACCGAAGTGACCAGCATGGTCAACAAGGTCGCCATCTCGGTGCAGAGCTACCGCGAGCGCACCGGTGAGAAGAGCGGCCCGCTGGCCGATGCCACCGCCGTGTTGCGGCACAAGCCCCATGGCGTGGTGGCGGTGTTCGGCCCGTACAACTTCCCCGGCCACCTGCCCAACGGCCATATCGTTCCGGCGTTGCTGGCCGGCAACTGCGTGGTGTTCAAGCCCAGCGAGCTGACCCCCAAGGTCGCCGAGCTGACGGTGCAGTGCTGGATCGAGGCCGGCTTGCCGGCCGGCGTGCTCAACCTGGTCCAGGGCGCCCGCGAAACCGGCGTGGCGCTGGCTGGCAACCCGGGTATCGATGGCTTGTTCTTCACCGGTTCCAGCCGCACCGGCAACCTGCTGCACCAGCAGTTCGCCGGCCGCCCGGACAAGATCCTCGCCCTGGAAATGGGCGGTAACAACCCGCTGGTTGTCGATGAGGTCAAGGACCTGGACGCTGCGGTGTACACCATCATCCAGTCGGCGTTCATCTCCGCCGGTCAGCGTTGTACCTGCGCCCGCCGCCTGCTGGTGCCGCAGGGCGACTGGGGTGACGCGCTGATCCAGCGCCTGGTCGAGGTGAGCCGCAGCATCAGTGTCGGTGCCTTCGATCAGCAGCCCGCGCCCTTCATGGGTTCGGTGATTTCGCTGCAGGCCGCTCGCGCACTGCTGGCGGCCCAGGCCGAGCTGCTCGGCAAGGGCGCCGTGGCATTGCTGGAGATGACCCAGCCACAGGCCGGCGCTGCCTTGCTCACGCCGGGCATCATCGATGTCAGCGCCGTGGCCGAGCGCCCGGACGAAGAGTTCTTCGGCCCGCTGCTTCAGGTGATCCGCTACGCCGACTTCGACGCGGCGATCGAGGAGGCCAACAACACCCAGTACGGCCTGGCCGCTGGGCTGCTGTCGGACTCCAACGCCCGCTACCAGCACTTCTGGCTGCGCAGCCGCGCCGGCATCGTCAACTGGAACAAGCAGCTGACCGGCGCCGCCAGCAGCGCGCCGTTCGGTGGCGTCGGCGCCAGCGGCAACCACCGCGCCAGCGCCTACTACGCGGCGGACTACTGCGCCTACCCCGTGGCTTCGCTGGAGACCGCGAGCCTTGCACTGCCGGCGACCCTGACGCCGGGCGTCACCCTATAACAACAGGTCTCGGAGCCTTGCCGATGAAATCCTTTGAAGTGAATTTTGATGGCCTGGTGGGGCCGACCCACAACTACGGCGGCTTGTCGTACGGCAACGTGGCCTCGCAGAGCAACAGCCAGCAGGGTTCCAACCCGCGCGAGGCGGCGCGCCAGGGCCTGGCGAAGATGAAGGCGCTGATGGAAATGGGCTTCCAGCAGGGCGTGCTGGCCCCGCAGGAGCGTCCGGACGTGGCCGCGCTGCGTCGCCTGGGCTTCACCGGCAGCGATGCCGAAGTGATCCAGCGTGCGGCCAAAGACGCAATGCCGCTGTTGGTCGCCAGTTGCTCGGCCTCGAGCATGTGGGTGGCCAACGCCGCCACCGTCAGCCCCAGCGCCGATACCGCCGATGGCCGCGTGCATTTCACCGCCGCCAACCTCAACTGCAAGTACCACCGCAGCATCGAGCACCCGACCACCAGCCGCGTGCTGGGCGCCATGTTCAGCGATGACAAGGTCTTCGCCCACCATGAGGCGCTGCCGGCGGTTGCCCAGTTCGGCGACGAAGGCGCGGCCAACCACACCCGCTTCTGCCGCGCCTATGGCGAGGCCGGCGTCGAGTTCTTCGTCTATGGCCGCAGCGCTTTCGACAGCCGCTATCCCGCGCCGCAGAAGTATCCGGCGCGCCAGACCCTGGAAGCCTCCCAGGCCGTCGCTCGCCTGCACGGGCTGAGCGATGAAGGCGTGGTCTACGCTCAACAGAATCCGGCGGTGATCGATCAGGGCGTGTTCCACAACGACGTGATTTCGGTGGGCAACGGCGAGGTGCTGTTCTATCACGAGGACGCGTTCCTCGAGACCGACACCGTGCTCGGCCAGCTGCAGGCTAAACTGGCCAGCAAGGGCGGCAACTTCCAGGGTATCTGCGTGCCGCGCGCGGCGGTGACGGTGGAGGACGCGGTGCGTTCCTACCTGTTCAACAGCCAGCTGCTCAGCCGCGAAGACGGTTCGATGCTGCTGGTGGTGCCGGAGGAGTGCCGCAACAACGAGCGCGTCTGGGCTTATCTGAGCCAGCTGACCAGCCAGGGCGGCCCGGTGAAGGAGGTCAAGGTTTTTGACCTCAAGCAGAGCATGCAGAACGGTGGCGGCCCGGCTTGCCTGCGTCTGCGCGTGGCGCTGAAGGAAAACGAACTGGCGGCGGTCAATCCAGGCGTTATCATGACCGCCTCGCTGTACGACACCCTGGTGCAGTGGGTCGACAAGCACTACCGCGATCGCCTCGGCGAAGCGGACCTGGCCGACCCGCAGCTGCTGGTGGAATGCCGCACGGCCCTGGATGACCTGACCCAGATCCTCAAGCTGGGCTCGGTGTATCCGTTCCAACGCCAACCTTGATAGAGAGAAATTGCAATGTCCGACGCCCTGCGCCTGATCCTGGAAGATGAAGACGGCACCCAGCTGGAAACCTCGTGCACCCGTTTTGCCGTGGTCTGGCAAGGCAAGGAAGTGTGGATCCAGCAGGACGGCCGCGGCCAGCTGCTGATCGGCGTCGATGTCGAGGAAGACGACACCGAGTACGCCAACCTGCTGCTGCGCCCGATGGCCACCAACCTGGTCAGCCTGCAACTGGAAATGGAACCGGCCGACGTTGCCGGTGACGACGACCACGTCCACGGCCCGGACTGCGGCCACCACCACTAAGGAAGCGCCTATGCTCGCCCTCGGCAAACTGCTTGAGCTGACCCTGACCGATCACGAACCGGCCGAGAAGACCCAAGTGACCACCCGGGGCGTGCGTTTGCGCTGGCTGGGGGAGGGCGCACTGGAAGTGCGCCCGCCCGAAGGTGAGGATTGCGGGCTCGACCTGCTGTTGTCGGCCGGTATCCATGGCAACGAGACGGCGCCGATCGAGTTGCTCGAAAGGCTGCTGCACGGCGTGGCCAACGGCAAGATCAAGCCGCGTGCGCGGGTGCTGTTTTTGTTCGGCAACCCGGCGGCGATCCGCAAGGGCGAGCGCTTCATCGAGCAGGACATCAACCGCCTGTTCAATGGCCGCCACGAACTCTCCAGTGGCTTCGAGGCGCTGCGCGCCGCGGAGCTTGAGCAGTTCGCCCGGGTGTTCTTCAGCAAGCCTGAGCGCACTCGTTTGCATTACGACCTGCATACTGCCATCCGCGGGTCCAAGATCGAGCAGTTCGCCTTGTATCCCTACAAGGAGGGCCGCACGCATTCCCGACGTGAACTGGCGCGCCTGGCTGCGGCAGGGATGGAGGCAGTGCTGTTGCAGAGCAAGTCTTCGATTACTTTCAGTGCCTTCACCTATGAGCAGCTGGAGGCCGAGGCCTTTACCCTCGAATTGGGCAAGGCGCGGCCATTTGGGCAGAACGAAGGCGTCAATCTCGACAAGCTCGAAGAACGCCTCATCCAGATCATCGAAGGTACCGAGCCTGAGACCGGCGACTCGCTCGATAGCCTGAAGCTGTTCAGCGTCGCCCGCGAGATCATCAAGCACAGCGACAGCTTCCACCTGCACCTGCCGGCGGACATCGAAAATTTCTCCGAGCTCAGCAAGGGCTACCTGCTGGCCGAAGACCTGGCCGAGACGCGCTGGGTGGTGGAGGAGGAGGGCGCGCGAATCATCTTCCCCAACCCCAAGGTGAAGAACGGGCTGCGCGCCGGGATCCTGATCGTACCGGATTCGGGGCAACGGCTGGCTTAAGCCTTGCGCGATCCCTGTAGGAGCGGCCTTGTGCCGCGAAAGGGTCGCAAAGCGACCCCGGCAATATCTGCTTTGCTGCTGAGATCCTGGGGCTGCTTTGCAGCCCTTTCGCGGCACAAGGCCGCTCCTACAGGAACGCTCAGCGCTTGGCCGGTTTTGGATCCCTTCGGTGATGAAATTCTTTTAATTCACCAACCTGTTAATTTTCCCCGTCCCGGGACCGTAATTGGCTTGCCAGTAGCGAAACGCTGGCTTTAGCATCGCGGTCATGCCGTTTTCTGCCCGACTCGGGCTAACGGCTGGCTTAAGCCTTGCGCGATCCCTGTAGGAGCGGCCTTGTGCCGCGAAAGGGTCGCAAAGCGGCCCCGGCAATATCTGCTTTGTTGCTGAGATCCTGGGGCTGCTTTGCAGCCCTTTCGCGGCACAAGGCCGCTCCTACAGGAACGCTCAGCGCTTGGCCGGTTTTGGATCCCTTTGGTGATGAAATTCTTTTAATTCACCAACCTGTTAATTTTCCCCGTCCCGGGACCGTAATTGGCTTGCCAGTAGCGAAACGCTGGCTTTAGCATCGCGGTCATGCCGTTTTCAATTGCTGTAGTCCGACAAACCGTCCATTCGACGGTTTCTATCGCATAAACACACTGCACCGAGACTGCAGGACCGATATAATGCGGCCCTTTGCCGTCGTTTCGTCGATTCGACGTGTGGCCGCCGTTTCCGTGGAAGAACCTATGAAAAGCGCAGAAATCCGTGAAGCCTTCCTCCGCTTCTTCGAAGAGCAGGGACATACTCGCGTTGCCTCCAGCTCCCTGATCCCGGGCAATGACCCGACCCTGCTGTTCACCAACGCCGGCATGAACCAGTTCAAGGACTGCTTCCTCGGCCAGGAAAAGCGCGCCTATACCCGCGCCGTGAGCAGCCAGAAGTGCGTACGCGCCGGTGGCAAGCACAACGACCTGGAAAACGTCGGCTACACCGCCCGTCACCACACTTTCTTCGAGATGCTGGGCAACTTCAGCTTCGGCGACTATTTCAAGCGCGATGCCATCACCTTCGCCTGGACCTTCCTGACTTCGGACAAGTGGCTGAACCTGCCGAAGGAAAAACTGTGGGTCACCGTCTACGCCAGCGACGACGAGGCCTACGACATCTGGACCAAGGAAGTCGGCGTGCCGGCCGAGCGCATGGTGCGCATCGGTGACAACAAGGGCGCCCCGTACGCCTCCGACAACTTCTGGACCATGGGCGACACCGGTCCGTGTGGCCCGTGCACCGAGATCTTCTACGACCACGGCGCCGACATCTGGGGCGGCCCACCCGGCTCGCCGGAAGAAGACGGCGATCGCTACATCGAGATCTGGAACAACGTCTTCATGCAGTTCAACCGCACCGCCGACGGCGTCCTGCACCCGCTGCCGGCGCCGTCGGTGGATACCGGCATGGGCCTGGAGCGCATCAGTGCGGTGATGCAGCACGTGCACTCGAACTACGAGATCGACCTGTTCCAGAGCCTGCTGGCCGCTGCCGCCAAAGCCATCGGTTGCGCCAATGACGACCAGCCATCGCTGAAAGTGGTTGCCGACCACATCCGTTCCTGCGGCTTCCTGATCGCCGACGGCGTGCTGCCGTCCAACGAAGGCCGCGGCTACGTGCTGCGCCGCATCATTCGTCGCGCCTGCCGCCACGGCAACAAACTGGGCGCCAAGGGCAGCTTCTTCCACAAGATCGTCGCCGCGCTGGTGGCCGAGATGGGCGAAGCCTTCCCTGAGCTTACGAGCCAGCAGGCGCACATCGAGCGCGTGCTCAAGACCGAGGAAGAGCAGTTCGCCAAGACCCTCGAGCAGGGCCTGCGCATCCTCGAGCAGGACCTGGCCCAGCTGCAGGGCCAGGTCGTGCCAGGGGATGTGGTGTTCAAGCTGTACGACACCTATGGCTTCCCCATGGACCTGACCGCCGACATCGCCCGCGAGCGCGAGCTGACCATCGACGAAGCCGGCTTCGAGCGCGAGATGGAGGCCCAGCGTGAGCGTGCCCGCTCCGCCAGCGCCTTCGGCATGGACTACAACAGCCTGGTCAAGGTCGACACCGCCACCGACTTCCTCGGCTATGACGCCACCGAAGGCCAGGGCAAGGTCATCGCCCTGTACAAGGACGGCCAGGCCGTCGAGCAACTGGCTGAAGGCGAGGAGGGCGTCGTGGTCCTCGACCGCACCCCGTTCTACGCCGAGTCCGGCGGCCAGGTTGGTGACTGCGGCTACCTGCAGGCCGGCGCCGTGCGCTTCGACGTGCGCGACACCACCAAGACCGGTGGTGCCTTCCTGCACCACGGCGTGGTCGCCAGCGGAGCGCTGACTGTCGGTGCCGCAGTTGATGCCCGCGTCGATGCCGACGTGCAGCACGCCACCTCGCTGAACCACTCCGCCACCCACCTGCTGCACGAAGCCTTGCGTCAGGTGCTGGGCGAGCACGTGCAGCAGAAGGGCTCGTTGGTCGACAGTCAGCGCCTGCGTTTCGACTTCAGCCACTTCGAGGCGGTCAAGCCAGAGCAGATCAAGGCCCTGGAAGACATCGTCAACCGCGAAGTGCGTCGCAACACCGAGGTACAGACCGAACTGACCGATATCGAGACCGCCAAGGCCAAGGGTGCCATGGCGCTGTTCGGTGAGAAGTATGGCGACACCGTGCGCGTGCTGAGCATGGGCGGTGACTTCTCCGTCGAGCTGTGCGGTGGCATCCACGCCAAGCGCACCGGCGACATCAGCCTGTTCAAGATCATCAGCGAAGGTGGCGTGGCCTCTGGCGTGCGCCGTATCGAAGCGATCACCGGCGCCGCCGCGCTGGCCTACCTGAACACTGCCGAAGAGCAGGTCAAGGAAGCCGCGCAGCTGGTCAAGGGCAATCGCGACAACCTGATCGACAAGCTGTCGGCTGTGCTCGAGCGCAACCGCCAGCTGGAAAAGCAGCTCGAGCAGCTGCAGGCCAAGGCCGCCAGCGCCGCCGGGGATGATCTCTCCAACGCGGCCGTTGAGGTCAAGGGCGCCAAGGTCCTCGCCGCCCGCCTGGATGGGCAGGACGGCAAGGCGCTGCTGGCGCTCGTCGATCAACTGAAGAACAAGCTCGGCCACGCAGTGATCCTGCTGGGCAGCGAGCATGAGGGCAAGGTCGTGCTGGTGGCTGGCGTGACCAAGGACCTCTCCAGCCAACTCAAGGCTGGCGACCTGATGAAACAAGCTGCTGCGGCGGTCGGTGGCAAGGGCGGCGGTCGTCCTGACATGGCCCAGGGTGGTGGCGTCGACGTCGCCGCGCTGGACCAGGCGCTGGCCCTGGCCGTGCCGTTCGCCGAGCAGGGACTTTGAGATGGCGGGGGCGTCGGTCTAGTCGGCGTCCCCGCCATGTTGGATTGTTTTTTGGGGCCCTTGAGGGCTGAGGCACCTTTGAAATGGCGTTGATCGTACAGAAATTTGGCGGTACCTCTGTCGGTTCCATCGAGCGGATCGAGCAGGTTGCCGACAAGGTCAAGAAATTCCGCGAGCAAGGCACCGACCTGGTGGTTGTGCTGTCGGCGATGAGCGGTGAAACCAATCGCCTGATCGACCTGGCGAAGCAGATCACCGACAAGCCCGAACCCCGCGAGCTGGACGTGATCGTCTCGACCGGCGAGCAGGTCACCATCGCCTTGCTGTCCATGGCCCTGATGAAGCGCGGCGTGCCGGCGGTGTCCTACACCGGCAACCAGGTGCGCATCCTCACCGACAGCGCGCACAACAAGGCGCGCATCCTGCAGATCGACGACCAGAAGATCCGCGCCGACCTCAAGGCCGGCCGGGTCGTGGTGGTCGCAGGTTTCCAGGGCGTCGACGAGCACGGCAACATCACCACCCTCGGCCGTGGCGGCTCCGACACCACCGGCGTGGCCCTGGCGGCGGCGCTGAAGGCCGACGAGTGCCAGATCTACACCGATGTCGATGGCGTCTACACCACCGACCCGCGTGTCGTGCCCCAGGCCCAGCGCCTGGAGAAGATCACCTTCGAGGAGATGCTGGAAATGGCCAGCCTCGGCTCCAAGGTGCTGCAGATTCGCTCGGTGGAGTTCGCCGGCAAGTACAACGTCCCGCTGCGCGTGCTGCACAGCTTCAAGGAGGGTCCGGGTACCCTCATTACCATCGATGAAGAGGAATCCATGGAACAGCCGATCATTTCCGGTATCGCCTTCAACCGTGATGAGGCCAAGCTGACCATTCGTGGCGTCCCGGATACCCCGGGCGTCGCCTTCAAGATCCTCGGCCCGATCAGCGCCGCCAACATCGAAGTCGACATGATCGTGCAGAACGTCTCGCACGATAACACCACCGACTTCACCTTCACCGTGCACCGCAACGAGTACGAGAAGGCGCTGAGCGTGCTGGAGAACACCGCCCGCGAAATCGGCGCGCGTGAAGTGATCGGCGACACCAAGATCGCCAAGGTGTCGATCGTCGGCGTCGGCATGCGCTCCCACGCGGGCGTTGCCAGCCGCATGTTCGAGGCCCTGGCCAAGGAGAGCATCAACATCCAGATGATCTCCACCTCCGAGATCAAGGTCTCGGTAGTGATCGAAGAGAAGTACCTGGAGCTGGCCGTACGCGCGCTGCACACCGCGTTCGAACTCGATGCGCCTGCCCGACAGGGTGAGTGACACGCTGCCTGGAGGGGCGCGGCTTGCCGCGCCCTTCGCGTTTCTGGCCGCTGCGGCTGTCCCTGTCCAGGCAGTCGTGGTGGTCGATCCGGGCCAGTGCCGTCGTCCCCGGCCAGGCCCTGCTTTTCAAAGACTGTTGTCCCTGAAGATTCATGTGAGGAGAAAACTATGCTGATTCTGACTCGTCGGTGCGCCGAGAGCCTGATCATTGGTGACGGTGAGATCACCGTGACGGTCCTGGGTGTCAAAGGCAACCAGGTGCGTATTGGCGTTAGCGCGCCCAAGGAAGTGGCTGTTCACCGCGAGGAAATCTACCTGCGGATCAAGAAAGAGAAGGACGAGGAGCCAAGCCTTTAATTTTTTTGAAGTTTTTTTCAAAAAAAGGGTTGCAAACGAGGAAGGGTGTGTTTAATATTCGCCTCGTGTTGCGGTGAGGTGGCCGAGTGGCCGAAGGCGCTCCCCTGCTAAGGGAGTATACCTCATAAGGGTATCGGGGGTTCGAATCCCCCCTTCACCGCCATTATTTGCCTGGAGCGCTTCAAGCGATCCGAATGGCACAGCAAGACACGGACTCATAGCTCAGCTGGATAGAGTACTCGGCTACGAACCGAGCGGTCGGAGGTTCGAATCCTCCTGAGTCCGCCACTTTTGAAGTGGCTTTGCCTGCAAGGCTGCTTCAATCCACCAGTGGTAATCTGGTCTAAAACTACCCCACGGACTCATAGCTCAGCTGGATAGAGTACTCGGCTACGAACCGAGCGGTCGCAGGTTCGAATCCTGCTGAGTCCGCCACTTTTGAAGTGGTTTTGCTTGCAAAGGCACTTCAACAAGCCAGTGGTAATCTGGCCTAAAACTACCAACCACGGACTCATAGCTCAGCTGGATAGAGTACTCGGCTACGAACCGAGCGGTCGCAGGTTCGAATCCTGCTGAGTCCGCCACTTTTGAAGTGGTTTTGCTTGCAAAGGCACTTCAACAAGCCAGTGGTAATCTGGCCTAAAACTACCACCACGGACTCATAGCTCAGCTGGATAGAGTACTCGGCTACGAACCGAGCGGTCGCAGGTTCGAATCCTGCTGAGTCCGCCACACATCAAGAAGCCCGCTCGTTAGAGCGGGCTTTTTGTTTTTCTGGCGCGCTGAATTGTCACGGATGTCCATCTACGCTGTTCTGTAGATGTTCCCGAAAGGGGCCAGGCGCCGCAAATCGAACCAGCGCAAGACGAATGTGCTTTTCACGCCAGAGCGACCGTCGCACTGATGGCTTCGAGCGTTGTCACAGCTTTAGCGCGCAAACGATTGTTCTGGCCAAAAATTTAAGCGATCCGACAGCTTGCACAGTGTATGATTGCGCCCGTCAGCCCCGCCGGGGCTTGTGGAATCCCACCATGGACTTACCCAGTAGTTACTCGCCAACACGCTTCATACAGCCTGATCTGACCGATTGATTCTCCCGGCGTGCTCCGCTGCTGGGAGTGGAGTTCGCCTATGACCGAAATCGAAGTAAAGAAAGCCCAAGACAGCCTGCAGGATCGCCTGGCCCAGGTGATCGAACTGCTGCAGCGCCAACGGGTGGTCGAGGACCTGACGCACCGTCAGGAAGGTCACCACCATGACCTGGTGGAAAACCTTGTCCACCGCCAGAACCTCGTCGAACTGCAGCGCAAGCTCGACGACCTGCACCCCGCCGACATCGCCTATATCCTCGAAGCCTTGCCGCTGGACGACCGCCTGACGGTCTGGCAGCTGGTGCGCTCGGATCGCGACGGCGACATCCTGCTCGAAGTCTCCGATGCCGTGCGCCAGACCCTGATCGCCGACATGGACGATCACGAGTTGCTGGCCGCCGCCAAGGAAATGGACGCCGACGAACTTGCCGACCTGGCGCCGGAGCTGCCTCGCGACGTCGTGCACGAGCTCATGGAAACCCTTGATGCCCAGCAGCGCGAGCGTGTGCGCTCGGCCCTGAGCTATGACGAAGAGCAGGTCGGTGCGCTGATGGACTTCGAGATGGTCACCATCCGCGAAGACGTCAGTCTCGAGGTGGTATTGCGCTACCTGCGCCGGCTCAAGGAGTTGCCAGGGCATACCGACAAGCTGTTCGTCGTCGATTACGATGGCATTCTCAAGGGCGTGCTGCCGATCAAGCGGTTGCTGGTCAACGACCCGGACAAGAAAGTTGCGGAGGTCATGGCCAATGACCCGGTGACCTTCCACCCCGAGGAAGATGCCTACGACGCCGCCCAGGCCTTCGAGCGCTACGACCTGGTTTCCGCCCCGGTGGTGGACAAGAACGAGCGCCTGATCGGCCGTCTGACCATCGATGAAATGGTCGACTTGATTCGTGAAGAGAGCGAGAGCGAAGTGCTCAACATGGCCGGTCTGCGCGAGGAGGAAGACATCTTCGCCTCGGTCTGGCGCTCGCTGCGCAACCGTTGGGCGTGGTTGGCCATCAACCTGATCACCGCCTTCGTCGCCTCGCGGGTGATCGGCCTGTTCGAAGGCTCCATCGAAAAGCTGGTGGCGCTGGCGGCGCTGATGCCGATCGTGGCGGGTATTGGCGGCAACTCGGGTAACCAGACCATCACCATGATCGTGCGCGCCATGGCCCTCGACCAGGTGTCGCCGGGCAATACCAGCCGCCTGATGCGCAAGGAGCTTGCGGTGTCGCTGCTCAATGGCCTGATCTGGGGTGGCGTGATCGGTGTCGTGGCGTTCTGGCTCTATGGCAGCTGGTCGCTGGGCCTGGTGATGACGGCGGCAATGACCCTGAACCTGTTGCTGGCCGCCTTGATGGGCGTGCTGATCCCGATGACGTTGACGCGCCTGGGGCGTGATCCGGCGATGGGGTCGAGTGTGATGATTACGGCGGTCACCGACAGTGGTGGTTTCTTTATCTTCCTGGGGCTGGCTACGCTGTTCCTGCTGTAAACGTTGGGTTCAGGTCATGCGCACCCCCCCTGTAGGAGCGGCCTTGCGCCGCGAAAGGGTCGCATAGCGACCCCAGGATTTCAGCGTTGATGCAAAGATCGCCGGGGCCGCTTTGCGGCCCTTTCGCGGCACAAGGCCGCTCCTACAGTAGGGGTGTGCGTGACTCGGCAATCAGATGCAAAAAAGCCAGCTTGCGCTGGCTTTTTTGTGTGCGGTGTCGCTGCCTGGATCAGGACGCGTCGGCGGCCATTTCCACATCGTGAGCGATGAGGGCGACCAGGGCATTCTGCTGGCGGTGGGACAGTTGGCGGAAGCGCTGCAGCAGTTCACGTTCGTGGAGGCTGAGCTCTGGGCTGTCCAGGCGCATGCTCAGTTCATCACCCAGGGCGCCTTCCTGGATAAGGCTCTGCTCCAGGCGGGCGATGATCTCGGAGTTCATGCTGCGGTGGTGGTTGCGCGCTACCTCGGCAATGCGCTCACGCATCCCGTCTGGCAGGCGGACGACAAACTTGTCAGCGGTGCGGCTCGAATAGATAGCCTGTTTCATTGGGCGCATATAAATTGACCGGTTGTTCTGGTTCAGGGGGAGCGGTTCGCAAATTGGCCGCACGGTGGAAGTACGACCGCGGCGACGACAAAATGTTCAACCGTGATGTGATTTTGGTTCTTCATCTTGCCTCAGGGTCGCCGTTTCCTTGGCGTCAATTCTGTGACAAATAGTGATCTCGATAAAGGCTTTTTGCCAGTACCAATTATCAGAAATGAGCACTGGTTTGAAAAGTTTCACATTCATCGAATTACACCGGTGTCAGACAAATGCCGTCAAAATCTGGTAAAAGACGGTAAAGGCCTAGGGAAAATCCTGGAATAGGCTGGTTTCCCATACATTGAGCATAGTGGCTATGCAATATGACGCAAGCGGTGGGGCAACCTCAAGGGGGCGCCTTGTATTCCTCATGGGACCGTCGGGTTCGGGAAAAGATTCCCTGATCGATGCGGCGCGTGAGCGATTGTTCACCCTAGGTGTCGAAGTCGCCCGGCGGGTCATCACGCGCTCAGCCGAGGCCAAGGGCGAAGCTGCCCTCGGAGTGAGCGTCGAGCGCTTCGAGGCGATGCGCGAGGCGGGGGCCTTTGCCCTGGACTGGCAGGCTAACGGCTTGAGCTATGGCATTCCTGTTCAGCTGGACGCATGGCTCGCTGCGGGTCGGTCGGTGCTGGTCAATGGTTCGCGTGCCTACCTGGCCAATGCCCGGCAGCGCTATCCCGACCTGGTGGCCGTGGGGCTGACCGTTTCACAGCAGGCGCTGCGCCAGCGTCTGCTGGCCAGGGGGCGGGAGAGCAACGAAGAGATCGAGCAGCGCCTGGCCCGCAACTTCAGGTTGCAGGCGTATGATCCCGGCGTGCATGTCGTGGACAACTCCGCTTCGCTGGCCGGTGCGGTCGAGGCGTTGCTCGCGCTATTGCGCAACGAAGGCGTGATCGCCGACGCGCAGGGGAAAAAGCCGACGTGCAAAACGCCCGATTGATACATGACAAATGCCTGCACGCTGGTTAACATGCTCGCCGTCCCCGCCGCACAGCGTCTGTTGTCGGCTTCAGTGTCTCAGTAGCTCAATTGGATAGAGCATCCCCCTCCTAAGGGGAAGGTTGGCAGTTCGAACCTGCCCTGGGACGCCATTTCCCCATTCCCCTTGTCTTCTTCACCGTACCTGAACGCTTGCCTGCGGCTGTTGGGCCGTGCGGCTGTAGCTCAGGGCGAAGTGTGCCGCCAGCCCGAAGATCAGCCCCCAGAACGCGGCGCCAAGACCGAGCAGGCTCATGCCCGATGCGGTGACCAGGAAAGTGATCAGCGCCGGCTCCCGCTGTTTCTCGTCACTCATGGCGCCTGCCAGGCCGTTGGCGATGGCACCGAACAGTGCCAGGCCGGCGAGGGCGGCGATCAGTTCCCTCGGCAGGGCGGCGAACACCGAGGCCAGGGTGGCGCCAAAACTGCCCATCAGCAGGTAGAAGGCACCGCAGGCCATGCCGGCGATATAGCGTTTATCCGGGTTCTCGTGGGCCTCGCGGCCGGTGCAGATGGCAGCGGTGATCGCCGCCAGGTTGACGCCGTGGCAGCCGAACGGCGCCAGCAGCAGCGAACCCAGGGCGGTGACCGAGACGATCGGGCGTGCCGGCACCTGGTAGCCGGAGGTGCGCAGTACGGCGATGCCGGGCACCGACTGGCCGGTGAGCGATACCAGGGCCAGGGGCAACCCGATATTGACGATGGCCTGCCAGCTCCACTGCGGGCTGGTCCAGGTCGGGATGGTCATTTCCAGCACCAGCGCCTGGGTGTCCAGTTGGCCCAGGCCGGCGGCGAGGCCGCAACCGACGATCAGCACCGAAAGAATCGCGTAACGCGGCGACAGGCGCTTGAACAGCAGGTAGCTTGCCAGCATCGACAGTACCAGCACGGGCTGCAGGCGGATCGAGCTGAACAGCTCGGCGCCGAAGCGGAACAGGATGCCGGCCAGCATCGCCGCGGCAATGGCCTTGGGCAGGCGATTCATCAGCTTGTCGAAGGCGCCGCTCAGCGCGATCACGGCAATCAGCAGCGAGGCGACGATGTAGGCGCCCACCGCCTGGGCCAGTGACACACTCGGCAGCATCGACACCAGCAGCGCCGCGCCGGGCGTGGACCAGGCGGTGATCACCGGCACCCGCAGTTTCCAGCTCAGCAGCAGGCCGGTCAGGCCGCTGCCGATGGAGATGGCCCAGATCCACGAAGCGGTCGCTGCGTTGTCCAGACCTGCCTGGTCGGCGGCCTGGAACACAATGATCAAGGGGCCTGCGTAGGAGATGATCACGGCGATCAGGCCGGCGACCAGGGCGGAGAGGGAAAAATCCTTTCTGAGGTTGTCCATGGCGAGTCCAGGTGAGTTAATTGATTCGATTGAGTCGATTCAAATTGAATCTATACGTTAAAGGGTCCTGAATTCAAGTGGGGCTGCTCTCCAGCCCATCGCGGGCACGTTCACTCCTCATGGAGCAAGCTGTAACTTGTTGATTCAGTGAGTACCTGTGGGAGCGGGTTTACCCGCGAAGCATTCGGCGCGGTGGATGGCACCGGCTCCGCCGGTGCTCGCGGGCAAGCCGGCTCCCACAGAGGGACAATTTCATCCGAGATTTCATGGCAGGAAGGCACAACTTGAATCGCTCGGAGGATCGACTCAAGTCGGCCTGTGTGTTCAAATTTCAATCATTTTCAGCCCGGTAGCCGTCTCATGTGGGTTCCACGGATCAGCGAAAGCAATCAGCCTGTCTACCTGTCCATCGCCGATGCGCTGGCACATGACATTGCCAGCGGCGCGCTGCGGCGCGGCGAGCGCTTGCCGACGCTGCGCGAACTGGCGCAGGCGCTGGATGTCACGCCCGGCACCATCAGCCGCGCCTACACCGAGGCGTCGCGCCGTGGCTTGACCCAGGGCGAGGTGGGGCGTGGCACCTACGTCCTTGACCGGATCACCGAGACGGACGAGGCCCCCGTTGCCGCCCGTGCTGCCCCCGCGGTCCGCAGCGAAGTGCTCGACCTGTCGATCATCAAGCCCTACGGCGAAACCCTGCAGTACTGGTTGCGCAACGCCTTGACCGAGCTGGCCAATACCTCACGGCTGGAGCAGGTGCTGGACTACGCCCCCGACGGTGGTCATCCGGCGCATCGTGAGGCGGGCGCGCAATGGTTGCGTCAGTGGCTACCGGGTGCGCAGTGGCAGCAGGTGGTCATCACCAGCGGTGCCCAGCATGGGCTGATGGTGGCGATCAGCGCCCTGACCGGGGCGGGCGACCTGATACTGTGCGAGTCGCTGTGCTATCCGGGCATCATTTCCGTGGCCCATGGCCTGGGCCGCCGCCTGCGTGGCGTGCCGATGGACGAGCAGGGCATCATCCCCGAGGCCTTGCGCGAGATCTGCCAGCGCGAGCGGCCCGCCATGCTGGTGTGCGTGGCGACCTGCCAGAATCCGACCACGGCAATCATGTCCAATGAGCGGCGCGCCCAGATCGCGGCGCTGGCGGAGGAATTCGACTTCCTGCTGCTGGACGATGACATCTACGGCTTCCTCGCCACCGACCCGCAGACCCGGCCGCTGGCGACCTTCGCCCCGGAGCGTTCGATCTACCTCACCAGCCTGTCCAAGTCGGTCATGCCGGCGCTGCGCATCGGCTACCTGTACAGCCCGCCGAAGCTGCTGTCGCGCCTGACCGCCATGGTACGCAGCACGGTGTGGATGCCTTCGCCATTGACCGCGCAATTGGCCAGCCATGTGATCGGCGAAGGGTTGGACAGCCAGTTGATCCGCATGCACCGCGCCGAGGCGGCGGCACGTCAGGCCATCGCCCGTGAAGTCTTCGGCAGTGCGTCGTTGCAGAGCCAGTCGCACTGCTATCACCTCTGGCTCAACCTGCCCGAGCCGTGGCGCAGCGACGAGTTCGCCCTGCTGGCGCGGGCCAATGGCGTGGTGGTCATGAGCGCCAGTCAGTTCCAGGTGGAGCGCACGGACGATCCACGTGGCGTGCGGGTCGTGCTGATGGCGCCGACCAGTCGGGAGGAGTTGCGCTTCGCCCTGACCCAGCTGGCCAGCCTGCTTGAGTCAGGGGATCCGCAGCGCTTTTACTGACGGATGCTCAGGGCTACAGCTTGGCGCTGTACTTGCGCTCGGTGTCCCTGTCATCCGCCGAGGTCATGGCGCCCTGGGCGCGCTGCGCTTCCTGATCGTTTCATCTCGGTCTCCTCCTGCATGCGTTGGGCGATCTGTCGAGCGATCGCGGTGATAAGCATGATGGCTCCCGGGATGGAGCTGAAGACACGACGAAAGGGGCAAAAGCAGTACCAGTAGTGGTACCGGGGCGAAATAGGCCGTCAGGGCTATTCCGGCAGCCAGTTGCTCGGAATATGCTTGCCCGGCATAGGAACAGGATTGCCGCTTGCGGCAAATACAAGCATGTGTCGGCAGCACCGGATACGGGGCGCAGTTGCTGGACAACAGGGAGCGCGTCCATGAGTCAGGCAACAAAGCCGCTACCGGCTGGCTTCACCGAGCAGCAATTGCACACCTTGTTCGATCTGATCAGCGACGGTATCTGGGACTGGGATGCCAACAGCGGCTATGTCTACCGCAACCCGGGCTGGTACGCGATGTTGGGCTACGCCAGCCATTCGCTGGACAATTCCGTGCTGACCTGGGAAAGCGTGATTCACCCCGAGGATTACCCGCGGGTGATGGCGCATTTCGAGGCTTACATCAACCAGCGCAACGAGCGTTATCTCATCGAGTACCGTTGCCGCTGCCAGGATGGCAGCTATCTGTGGATCGAGGACAGCGGCCATGTCATCGCCCGCAACACCGACGGTTCGGTGGCGCGCATGCTCGGCGCCCACCGCAACATCGACGCGGGCAAGCGCCTGGTCGCCGAACTCGAGCAGCGCAACCTGTCCCTGGAAAGCCTGGTGGCCGAGCGCACCCGCGAACTGTCTTGGGTCAACCAGCAGTTGCAGCGCCAGCTCGACGAGAATCGCGAGTTGGCCGAGCGCGACGCCCTGACCCGTACCGCCAATCGCTATCGCCTGGAAAAGACCCTCGAGGAGGCGTGCGAGCGTGCCCGGCGCTTCCGTGAACCGCTGGCGTTGATCGCCATGGACCTGGACGACTTCAAACCGATCAACGACCTGCACGGCCACGCCCGTGGCGATGCCGCACTGGTCGAGGTTACCGAACGGATTCGTCGGTGTCTGGGCGAGCAGGACTTGTTGGCACGTTGGGGCGGCGATGAATTCGTGGTGGTCTTGCCGCGAACTTCGCAGGAGCAGGCACGTGAAGCGGCGCAGCGAATCCAGGAGGCCTTGGCCAAAGTGCCGCCGATAGGCCAGTGCCAGCTGACCATGAGCTATGGCGTGGTGCAGTGGCGCGAAGGGGAGGACCGTCAGGGGTTGCTGGGCCGTGCCGACAAGGCGCTGTACCGGGCCAAGGCAGCCGGCAAGAACGTCGTCGCCGAGTGAAAAAAAGACCCGCTGCGCCAGGGGCGTAGCGGGCCAAATACGGCGATTGCCGCTTCAGTGTCAGGTCAGATGTGCAGGGCGTGGCCCAAGGCGCGCAATGCCGCTTCCTGCACCGCCTCGCCCAGGGTCGGGTGGGCGTGGATGGTGCCGGCGATGTCTTCCAGGCGTGCGCCCATCTCCAGCGACTGGGCGAAGGCGGTGGACAGTTCCGACACCGCCACGCCCACGGCCTGCCAGCCGAGGATCAGGTGGTTGTCACGGCGGGCCACCACGCGCACGAAGCCGGTCTTTGATTCCAGGCTCATTGCCCGGCCGTTGGCGGCGAAGGGGAACTGCGCGACGATGCAGTCCACGCCCTGCTGGCTGGCTTGTTCCGGGGTCTGGCCGACCACCACCACTTCCGGGTCGGTGAAGCACACCGCGGCGATTGCGCTCGGCTCGAAGCGCCGGCTCTTGCCGGCGATGATCTCGGCGACCATCTCGCCCTGGGCCATGGCCCGGTGCGCCAGCATCGGCTCGCCGGCCACGTCGCCGATGGCCCAGACGTTGCGCATGCTGGTCTGGCAGCGCTCGTCGATGGCGATGGCCGCGCCGTTCATCTTCAGATCCAGGCTTTCCAGGCCGAAGCCTTTGGTACGAGGGCGACGGCCCACGGCCACCAGCACCTGGTCAGCCTCAAGGCGCAGCTGGCCACCTTGGCCATCGCTGGCCAGCAGGCAGCCGTCGGCATAGCCTTCGACACTGTGGCCCAGGTACAGGGCGATGCCGAGTTTCTTGATCGAGTCGGCCACCGGCGCGGTGAGTTCGGCGTCGTAGGTCGGCAGGATGCGTTCGCGGGCTTCCACCACGCTGACCTTGGCGCCAAGCTTGCGGTAGGCGATGCCCAGTTCCAGGCCGATGTAGCCGCCGCCGACCACCACCAGGTGCTGAGGCAGCGCCTTGGGCGCCAGGGCCTCGGTGGACGAGATGATCGGCCCGCCGATCGGCAGCATCGGCAGTTCGACGCTGTTCGAGCCGGTTGCCAGCAGCAGGTGCTCGCACTGGATGCGCTGGCCATCGACCTCGACGCTCTTGCCGTCGAGGATCTTCGCCCAGCCATGGATCACCTTCACGCCGTGCTTTTTCAGCAGGGCGGCGACGCCGCTGGTGAGGCGGTCGACGATGCCGTCCTTCCACTCGACGCTGCGCGTGATGTCCAGGCGCGGCGAGGATACGCTGATACCCAGCGGCGAAGGTTCGGTGAAGCGACTGGCCTGGTGGAACTGCTCGGCCACATGGATCAGCGCCTTCGAGGGAATGCAGCCGATGTTCAGGCAGGTGCCGCCCAGGGCCTGGCCTTCGACCAACACGGTGGGGATGCCCAGTTGCCCGGCGCGGATGGCGGCCACATAACCGCCGGGGCCGCCGCCGATGATCAGCAGGGTGGTGTTGATGAGCTCTTGCATGATCACTCCACGAACAGGCAGGCAGGCTGTTCCAGCAGGCCGCGCACGGCCTGGATGAACAGGGCGGCATCCATGCCGTCGACCACGCGGTGGTCGAACGAACTGGACAGGTTCATCATCTTGCGCACGACGATCTGGCCGTCGATCACCACCGGCCGTTCGACCATGCGGTTGACGCCGACGATCGCCACTTCCGGGGTGTTGACCACCGGGGTGCTGACAATGCCGCCCAGGGCGCCGAGGCTGGTCAGGGTGATGGTCGAGCCGATCAGCTCTTCGCGGCTGGCCTTGTTGTTGCGCGCGGCGTGGGCCACGCGGGCGATCTCGCCGGCGTTGCTCCACAGGTTGCCGGCCTCGGCATGACGCAGTACCGGCACCATCAGGCCGTTGTCGCCCTGGGTGGCGATGCCGACGTGCACCGCGCCGTGGCGGGTAATGACCTGGGCCTCGTCGTCGTAGGTGGCGTTGATCTGCGGGAAGTCGCGCAGGGCGACGACCATGGCGCGCACCAGGAACGGCAGCAGGGTCAGCTTGCCGCGGCTGTCGCCGTACTTGGCGTTGAGCTGCTGGCGCAAGGCTTCCAGGTTGGTGACGTCGATTTCCTCGACGTAGCTGAAGTGGGCGACGCGACGCTTGGCGTCCTGCATGCGCTGGGCGATCTTGCGGCGCAGGCCGATCACCGGTACCTGCTCGCTGTCGGTGCGCTTGCCGTAGCCCCCTGGTGCCTGACCGGCGCCGGTCTGCGGCTTGCTGATGAAGGCGTCGAGGTCTTCATGCAGGATGCGCCCGGCCGGGCCGCTGCCATGCACGTAACGCAGCTCGATCCCGGCGTCCAGGGCGCGCTTGCGCACGGCCGGGGACGCCAGTGGCTTGTCGTGGGCTTCGCGCGGCACGATAGGCGCGGCGGCATGGGTCGCGGCGGCCAGGGGTTGTGCCTCGATGCGTGGCTCGGGCTGGGCCACGGCCTTGACCGGCGCGGCTTCCGGCTCAACCGGCTTGGCCTGTGGCGCGTCGACATGGTTGCCGCTGCCTTCGACCTCGATGCGGATCAGCTCGCTGCCGACCGCCATCACTTCACCCGGCTGGCCGCCCAGGGCCAGCACCTTGCCGCTGACCGGCGAGGGGATTTCCACGGTGGCCTTGTCGGTCATGACATCGGCCACCACCTGGTCCTCGGCGATCATGTCGCCGACCTTGACGAACCATTCCACCAACTCGACTTGCGCGATGCCTTCACCGATATCCGGCATCTTGATGACGTGCGTGCCCATTCAGACCTCCATGACCCGTTTCAGTGCCGCGCCTACCCGCGAAGGGCCGGGGAAGTAGGCCCATTCCTGTGCGTGGGGGTAGGGCGTGTCCCAGCCGGTGACGCGCTCGATGGGCGCCTCGAGGTGATGGAAGCAGTGCTCCTGGACCAGCGACACCAGTTCGGCGCCGAAGCCGCAGGTACGGGTGGCCTCGTGCACGACCACGCAGCGACCGGTCTTCTTCACCGAGGCGACGATGGTCTCCAGGTCTAGCGGCCAAAGGCTGCGCAGGTCGATGACCTCGGCGTCGACGCCGCTCTCCTCGGCGGCCACTTGCGAGACATACACGGTGGTGCCGTAGGTCAGCACGGTGACGTCATTGCCTGGGCGGGTGATCACCGCCTTGTCCAGCGGCACGCTGTAGTAGCCATCAGGCACTGCGCTTTGCGGGTGCTTGGACCACGGCGTTACCGGTCGGTCGTGGTGGCCGTCGAACGGGCCGTTGTACAGGCGCTTGGGCTCGAGGAAGATCACCGGGTCGTCGCATTCGATCGAGGCGATCAGCAGCCCCTTGGCGTCGTACGGGTTCGACGGCATCACGGTGCGCAGGCCGCAGACCTGGGTGAACATCGCCTCGGGGCTCTGGCTGTGGGTCTGGCCGCCATAGATGCCACCACCGCAGGGCATGCGCAGGGTCAGCGGCGAGATGAACTCGCCGGCCGAGCGATAACGCAGGCGGGCCATCTCCGAGACGATCTGGTCGGAGGCGGGATAGAAGTAGTCGGCGAACTGGATCTCGACCACCGGACGCAGGCCATAGGCGCCCATGCCCACGGCGGTGCCGACGATGCCGCTCTCGGAGATCGGCGCATCGAACACGCGGGACTTGCCGTACTTGGTCTGCAGACCTTCGGTGCAGCGGAACACGCCGCCGAAGTAGCCAACGTCCTGGCCGTAGACCACCACGTTGTCATCGCGCTCGAGCATGACATCCATGGCCGAGCGCAGGGCCTGGATCATGGTCATGGTGGTGGTGGACATGGCGTTTTCCAGATGGATGCTGTTGTTGTGATCGTTCATCTCAGACCCCCAGTTCCTGGCGCTGACGGCGCAGGTGGTCGGGCATTTCCTTGTACACATCCTCGAACATCGAGGCGGCGCTGGGGATATGGCCATTGCTCAGGGTGCCGAACTGCTCGGCGTCCTTCTGCGCCTTGATCACCTCGGCCTCGAGCTCGGCGGTGACCGCCTGGTGCTCTTCCTCGGACCAGTGGCCGAGCTTGATCAGGTGCTGCTTGAGGCGGGCAATCGGGTCGCCCAGCGGGAAGTGGCTCCAGTCGTCGGCCGGGCGGTACTTGGACGGGTCGTCCGAGGTCGAGTGCGGGCCGGCACGGTAGGTGACCCACTCGATCAGCGTCGGGCCCAGGCCGCGGCGGGCGCGTTCGGCGGCCCAGCGCGAGGCGGCGTAGACGGCGATGAAGTCGTTGCCGTCGACCCGCAGCGAGGCGATGCCGCAACCAACGCCACGGCCGGCGAAGGTGGTCGACTCGCCACCGGCGATGGCCTGGAAGGTCGAGATCGCCCACTGGTTGTTGACCACGTTGAGGATCACCGGGGCGCGGTAGACGTGGGCGAAGGTCAGGGCGGTGTGGAAGTCGGACTCGGCGGTGGCGCCGTCACCGATCCACGCCGAGGCGATCTTGGTGTCGCCCTTGATCGCCGAGGCCATGGCCCAGCCGACCGCCTGGACGAACTGGGTGGCCAGGTTGCCGCTGATGGTGAAGAAGCCGGCTTCGCGCACCGAGTACATGATCGGCAGCTGGCGGCCCTTGAGCGGGTCACGGGTGTTGGACAGCAGCTGGCAGATCATGTCCACCAGCGACACCTCGCGGGCCATCAGGATGCTCTGCTGGCGGTAGGTGGGGAAGCACATGTCGCTGCGGTTCAGGGCCAGGGCCTGGCCGCTGCCGATGGCTTCCTCGCCCAGGCTCTGCATGTAGAAGGACATCTTCTTCTGGCGCTGGGCAACCACCATGCGGCTGTCGAAGATACGCGTCTTGAGCATGGCGTGCATGCCCTGGCGCAGTACCTGCGGCTCGATGCCCTCGGCCCAGGGGCCGACGGCGTCGCCGTGCTCGTTGAGCACGCGCACGAGGCTGTAGGAGAGGTCCGCCGTGTCGGCAGGCTCCACATCGATAGGGGGTTTACGGACTTGACCGGCGTCGTTCAGGCGCAGGTAGGAGAAATCGGTCTGGCAGCCTGGCCGGCCTGTAGGCTCGGGCACATGCAGACGCAGGGGGGCGTACTCGTTCATGCTTTTTACGCTCGCTCGAATGTTGTTTTTGTGAGCTTTGAAGCGGCCGCCGCTGACTGCCGGCTCGTGACTGGCAGGTCAGCGTCTTTTTACATCATAGGGGGACGGCAGGAGAATTTTTCTCTCAAGTTCATTGCCTTTGTCCGGCGGCGCAGATAAACATTCCGTACAAACACAAAAACCAGGTCAATTTCTCTCATGCGTAAACTGGATCGAACGGATATCGGCATCCTCAACAGCCTGCAGGAAAACGCCCGGATCACCAATGCAGAGCTGGCGCGCTCGGTCAACCTGTCGCCCACGCCGTGCTTCAACCGGGTCAAGGCCATGGAGGAGCTTGGGGTGATCCGCCAGCAGGTCACGCTGCTGTCGCCCGAGGTGCTGGGGCTGGATGTGAATGTGTTCATCCACGTCAGCCTGGAAAAGCAGGTGGAGCAGTCGCTGCACCGCTTCGAGGAGGAGATCGCCGAACGGCCGGAGGTGATGGAGTGCTACCTGATGACCGGGGATCCGGACTACCTGCTGCGGGTGCTGCTGCCGAGCATTCAGGCGCTGGAGCGCTTCCTCGATTACCTCACGCGCTTGCCCGGGGTGGCGAACATTCGTTCCAGCTTTGCCTTGAAACAGGTGCGTTACAAGACCGCGTTGCCGCTGCCGGCCAATGGCATGACGCTGCGCGAGCAGTAACCTGGGCTGGCCCTTTCGCAAGTAAACCCGCAGGTTCACCTTTGCCCTGAAGGCTGGCCAGGTTCCTGTGGGAGCGGATTTACCCGCGAAGAGGGCGCCACGATCCCTGGGGTGCTTGATATTTTAAACACCCCCGGCCTATGTTGTGTGCGTCGCCATTCCCGGCATGCGAACACAACAAGAAGGACAGCGTCATGACGACCGAAGGCCCGCGCAACCAGGCAGCGTTCCTCAAGGGCATCGATGAAATCGAGTGCGTCACCCCCGACCTCAACGGCGTGCCCCGCGGCAAGGTGATGACCGCCGAGGGCTTCCTCGAGGGCCGCCGCCTGCAGATGGCTCGCGGCGTGCTGCTGCAGTGCATCATGGGCGGCTACCCGGCGGCCAAGTACTATGGCAGCGACGACGGCGACCTGGCGCTGGTGGCCGAGCCTTCGCAGATTCACCGCCTGCCCTGGAGCGACGAGCCTCGCGCGCTGGCCATCTGCGATGCGGTGGAGCTCGATGGCACGCCCTCGGGCCTGTCCAGCCGTGGCCAGCTCAAGGCGGTGATCGCCCGCTACGCCGAGCGCGGGCTGGCGCCGGTGGTGGCGACGGAACTGGAGTTCTTCGTGTTTGCCGCCAACAGCGACCCGACCCAGCCGTTCCAGCCGCCACTGGGCAAGGACGGTCGTCGGGAAATGGGCCACTCGGCCTTCAGTGTCAGCTCCAACAACGGCCTGCGTCCGTTCTTCAACGATGTGTACCGCTGCATGGCGGCGTTGGGGCTGCCGCGTGACACCTTCATGCACGAGATGGGCGTCAGTCAGTTCGAGATCAACCTGCTGCACGGCGATCCCTTGCTCTTGGCCGACCAGACCTTCCTGTTCAAACACCTGCTCAAGGAAGTCGCGCTCAAGCATGGCCTGACCGTGGTGTGCATGGCCAAGCCCCTGGCGCACACCCCCGGCAGTTCGATGCATATCCACCAGAGCCTGGTCGACAGCGCCAGCGGGCGTAACGTGTTCAGCGACGAGCAGGGCAGGGCGACCGACACCTTCCACCATTTCATCGGTGGCCTGCAGGCCTGTCTGGCCGACTTCACCGTGCTGTTCGCGCCGAACGTCAACTCCTACCAGCGCCTGTGCCACCCCTATGCGTCGCCGAACAATGCCTGCTGGTCCGAGGACAATCGCGCAGCGGGCCTGCGCATCCCGGCCAGCTCGCCTGCGGCGCGGCGAGTGGAGAACCGCCTGCCGGGCGCCGACGCCAACCCTTACCTGGCCCTTGCCGCGAGCCTTGCCGCCGGCCTGCATGGAATCGAGCGGCAGCTTGCGCCGACGCCGGCGATCCAGGGCGAGTTCGAGGTGCCCGAGCACCTGAGCCTGCCCTGCACCCTGCACGCCGCGCTGGAGCGCCTCAAGCGCAGCAACCTGGCGCGGGAACTGTTCGGCAGGGAGTTCATCGAAGGCTACATCGCCACCAAGACCCTGGAGCTGAGCGATTTCTTCGATGAGATCACGCCCTGGGAGCGCCGCGTGCTCGCCGCGCAAGCCTGAGCGCGACACGACCGCTACTGGATGCGCCCCCGGCGGCCGATTTCGCCGTCCGGGGCCTGCGCCGCGATGGATTTGCTTTTATGCTTGGCAGCAACCCCGCGCCACCAGATCAAGGAGCTTGACGGGACGTATGCGAAATATCTGGAAGCCGTTTCAGTCGTTGTACTTCGCCGCCCTGATGATGCTGATCGGTTCGGGCCTGCTCAGTACCTACCTGGCCCTGCGCCTGGCCGCCGACCATGTCGACAGCCTGTGGATCGGTGCGTTGATGGCGGCAAACTACTTCGGCCTGGCGGTGGGCGGCAAGGTCGGGCACCGGCTGATCGGCCGGGTCGGGCATATCCGCGCCTACGCCACCTGTGCCGGCATCGTCGGCGCGGCGGTGCTCGGGCACGGGCTGACCAGCTGGCTGCCGGTGTGGATCGGGCTGCGGATGATCGTCGGCCTGGGGATGATGTGCCAGTACATGGTCATCGAAAGCTGGCTCAACGAGCAGGCCGATGCCAAGCATCGCGGCGCGGTGTTCAGCGGCTACATGATCGCCTCGTATCTTGGGCTGGTGCTTGGCCAGTTGATCCTGGTGGTGCATCCGCAGCTGGGGCCTGAGTTGCTGATGCTGGTGGCGATGTGCTTTGCCCTGTGCCTGGTGCCGGTGGCCATGACCCGGCGTATCCACCCCGCGCCTTTGCGGCCGGCGCCGATGGAGCCGAAGTTCTTCATCAAGCGCGTGCCGCAGTCGTTGTCCACGGTGCTCGGCTCGGGTCTGATCGTCGGTTCGTTCTATGGTCTGGCGCCGCTGTATGCGTCCAGCCAGGGGCTGTCCACCGAGCAGATCGGTCTGTTCATGGGCAGCTGTATTTTTGCCGGCCTGCTGGTGCAGTGGCCGCTGGGCTGGTTGTCCGACCGTTATGATCGCGCCGTGCTGATCCGCAGCGTGGCGATCGGCCTGGCGCTGGCCTCGGCGCCGCTGGCGATTCTGCCGGGCGTGCCGTTGGCGCTATTGTTCGGCATCGGTTTCGTCATATCGCTGTTGCAGTTCTGCTTGTATCCGCTGGCGGTGGCGTTCTCCAACGACCATGTGGAAAGCGAGCGGCGGGTCTCGTTGACCGCCATGCTGCTGGTCACCTATGGCGTGGGCGCCTGCATCGGGCCGCTGGCGGCGGGGGTGCTGATGAAACTGCTGGGTGCGCAGATGCTGTACGCCTTCTTCGTGTTCTTCGCCCTGGTGCTGGTCTGGCGCATTCGGCCCAAGGCGGTCACCGGGCTGCACCAGGTCCAGGATGCGCCTCTGGGGCACGTGGCCATGCCGGCGGCGGGGTCGCCCTTGTCGGCGGCCCTTGACCCTCGGGTGGATGAGCAGACCGTGCAGGAGGTGATGCAGGCGCCGGTGGCGGCGGAGGATACCGAAGAGGAGGCCGGCGCGGAGCGGGAAAGCGAGATGAGCAAATCCTAGCCAGTCAGTTAAGCCAATTGGGGTCGCTGCGCGGTAAACCCGCTCCCACAGGATCGCGCAGACGCTGAATCGAGCGCTGTACCTGTGGGAGCGGGTTTACCCGCGAAGGGCTGCAAAGCAGCCCCAATAAGTGCGATCAAGCGCTAACTGCCTGGCATTAACCCGTGGGGTGGCGTTTTCGTGCCCTGCTGACGCTCAATAGTCGTCTTTGTCGAACCGCCGCGCCTCGCGCTGCAGTTGATAGACGAAACTCTCGATCTTGCGCTGCGCCTGACCGTTGAGGTTATGGAAGCGCACCCCGGCGAAGGTGGTGTTGATACGCTCCTCGAAGTGTAGGTGGCGCAGTTCGACCAGGGTGTCGGTCAGCCCCAGTGGGTTGCTGGCCTTGAAGCGCTCGTAGACCTGGCCCAGTTGCAGGCGGTCCTCGACGTTGCCGTCGAAGCGCAGCTTGCAGCCGGTGGCGGAAATGTCCAGCAGCTTGCCGCGCAGGGCGCCGTTGCCCTTGAGGTGGGCGCCGTCGAGGACGATGTCGACCAGTTGCGACAGCTTCAGCGCGGCGCGGAAGGCGTTGCGGCGCTGGTGGTAAGTCACTTCCTCGGGCAGCGGGCCACGGTAGCAGCGGTGGCCGTCGATCTCGCCGATGGTCAGCGCCGTGTTGGATTCCCAGGCGATACGCACACCGTCATGGAAGCCTTCGACACGGAACGGTTCGCCGTTCTCGATGTACTTCTCACCGTCGCGGGGGATCATTTCATCCAGCGCCAGGACGCCGCTGTCCCGGTCGACATGCACCACGTAGCTTTGAAACCGCTGGCTGCGCTCATGGAAGCTGATGATCAGCGGGTCGTGGCTCTCCAGCAGTTGGCGCAAGTTGGCCGTGATCTCCAAAGGGGTGCTCAGCACCTTTGGTGGCTGGGGAGCATCGGATTCATTGAACACAGGTAATCAATCTCCAGGCGAATACGGCACACGCAAGTAACGGCATTATGCCAGTATGTTCCGTGCCTTGATCAGGGTCAATCAGACTTGGCCGATGGCCCTGGGCTTGTCCATTGGCGAGGTGGCGCCGCGGCTGTCATAGAGCGACGGCGAGTCGCCGCCCATGAGGATTCTGATCTGGTTGGCCGTGGCGTACTGCTGCATCTGGATGATCCGGCCGTTGTTCTCGTTGACCTTCTGGCAGGCATCCATCAGTTGGGTGAGCTCATTGAGCTGCTGCATGATGAGTTCGCCGTTGGGCGACTGGTCGGCCACCGCCTGCACGCCTGCGCGGTCGGCGCTGAGGCCGAGATCGATGAGCAACTGGTTGCGCCGTTGTCCCTGCTGCTCGAGCAGCACGACCAGCGACTGCTTGCGGGCAAGGATATGCTCCAGCGCCATGATTTCCCGGCCATGCAGGGAAACTGCCTCCTTTTGCAGAAGGTCGAGCAGTTCCTGGGTCGGCGCGATGTCGTCTTCGATCAGTTGCAGCAGGGTGATGTCGTGCATGGCTAACTCTTGGCGTTTTGCGTCCTTGAAGTCAGCGCCCCTGGAGGTCAGCGCTGGGCTTCGAAATCAAGCAGTTTGCTGGCGACCCGGTCGGCATCGACCTTGTAGCTGCCGTCCGCGATGGCCTGTTTCAACTCGGCCACGCGGGCGCTGTTGACGGTCGGCTGATCGCGCAGCTTGTCGCTGATCTTCTGCAATTGCTGGGCCTCTGGGCTCAGGTGTACCGCTTCTCCGCTGACACTGGCGTGCTTGGGCGCTGCGCTGGCCTCGCCGGCTTTATCGGCGTTGCCCGGCGCGGCATTGCCGCGAACGCCGCCCGTGACGGACGGAGAGTTGTTGAGACGACTGAAGTCGATGACCATGTTCAGAACCCCTGGGAATTAGGACGCATGCCTTGCTTTCGGCCTACCCGAGCAAAACTTTAGGCGTGAATGCATCACCGCCTCTCGGCACACGTGCGCAACCCGATCTGTGACACAGTTTAGGGGGCGCGGTTCCACATCGCCAGCGTTGCGTCACTATCCCGACGCAGTGCAGCCCTACATGGCCACCTCGACCTGCCCCGGGCCCGTGACGCGGGCCTTGACCACGCGTTTGGAGTTCAGGTTGCGTACCCGGATCTGCGTCTGCAGGCCACCTTTGTCCAGGGCCTCGCCGGGCATGCGCACGCTCAGGCTGCCGCTGCGGGCGATGATCACCACGTGATCGCCCTTGCGCACCACATCGGCCTGCTCCAGGTGCTGTTGCGTCAGCACCTGGTCGAGCACAGTGGGGCGCAACAGCTTCAAGCCCACGGCCTGGTCAAGCTGGGTCAGGTAGCCGACGCCGAGGGTGCCCACATCGCGTTCGCGCAAGGCCACATCGCCTTCACCCACCACGCTTTCACGTTTCAGGGGGCGAGTCATGACCACCACGTCGCGCATCAGGCGCACCTGGGCTGGGACGAATACCGTCCAGGGCGCCGTGCCGTCGCAGCGGACCCGTACCGTAACCCGCCCCAGGGGCGTCGAACCTTCCAGCGAGGCGTCCAGCTGCTGGCTGCACAGCGGCATGCGCAGGCGTGGGTCGAGGTTGTTGACCTGGATCTCGTAGCGGCCCGGGGTCTGGGTGGTCGCCAGGTAGTCCTCCACGGTGAATTCAAGAAACCCCTGAGTGACACCGATAAGCTGTTCAGGCAAGGTAAAAGAGTCCGCCAACGTACGAATGCCGGGTGCCAGCAGGCACAGGGCGGCCAGTGAGCCGGTCAACAGGCGCGTCAGTCGTCGGAAATTTGTCGTTTTCGTGTACATGGCGTTCAAAAAAGCAAAGCCCGTGCCGATTCGGTACATAGGCAATCGTTGAAGGAGTCTGGCATGGCTGGAGTGATGGATTCGGTCAACCAGCGCACGCAACTGGTGGGGCAGAATCGCCTGGAGCTGCTGTTGTTTCGCCTCAATGGCGATCAGCTCTACGGCATCAATGTGTTCAAGGTACGGGAGGTGCTGCAGTGCCCGGACCTGACGCTGCTGCCCAGGTCCCATCCGGTGGTGCGCGGCGTGGCTAACATTCGGGGGGCTACCATCCCGATCCTGGACCTGTCGATGGCCACCGGCCTTCCGCAGCTGAAGGAAGAAACGCGCAACAGTTTCGTGATCATTACCGAGTACAACACCAAGACCCAGGGCTTCCTGGTGCATTCGGTCGAGCGCATCGTCAACATGAACTGGGAAGAGATCCATCCGCCACCCAAGGGTACCGGACGCGATCACTACCTGACAGCCGTGACCCGGGTCGACAACCGCATGGTCGAGATCATCGATGTGGAGAAGGTGCTGGCCGAGGTGGCGCCTTCGTCCGAGTCGGTGTCCGATGGCGTGATCGATGCCGAGGTGCAGGACAAGGCGGTGATGCTGCGGGTGCTGACGGTCGATGACTCGTCGGTGGCGCGCAAGCAGGTGAGCCGTTGCCTGCAGACGGTGGGGGTCGAGGTGGTGGCGCTCAACGATGGTCGCCAGGCCCTGGATTACCTGCGCAAGCTGGTGGACGAGGGCAAGCGTCCGGAGGAGGAGTTCCTCATGATGATTTCGGATATTGAAATGCCGGAAATGGACGGCTATACCCTCACGGCGGAGATCCGCAGCGATCCGCGCATGCAAAAACTGCACATCTGCCTGCATACTTCGCTGTCCGGGGTATTCAACCAGGCGATGGTCAAGAAAGTCGGTGCCGATGACTTCCTGGCCAAGTTCAGGCCGGATGACCTCGCCCAGCGCGTGGTCGACCGGATCAAGGCAAGTCATTGAAACGGCCGGGGCCCGTCCCCGGCGCTAGCGATTTAAGAAGAGGCGGCAGCATTGTCTACGGGTAATTTGGATTTCGAACAGTTCCGGGTCTTCCTGGAGAAAGCCTGTGGCATCCTGCTGGGCGAGAATAAGCAGTACCTGGTCTCCAGCCGTCTCAACAAGCTGATGGAGCAACAGGGCATCAAGTCGCTGGGCGAGCTGGTACAGCGCATCCAGACCCAGCCACGCAGTGGTCTGCGCGAGCAGGTGGTCGATGCCATGACCACCAACGAGACGCTGTGGTTTCGCGACACCTACCCGTTCGAGGTGCTCAAGAGCAAGGTGATCCCGGAGTTCATCAAGAACAACCCGGGCCAGCGCCTGCGCATCTGGTCGGCGGCCTGTTCGTCCGGTCAGGAGCCGTACTCGATCTCGATGTCGATCGACGAGTTCGAGCGCACCAACCTCGGCCAGCTGAAGATGGGTGCGCAGATCGTCGCCACCGACCTGTCGGGCGCCATGCTCAACAACTGCAAGACCGGCGAGTACGATAGCCTGGCCATCGCCCGCGGCTTGTCGCAGGAGCGCCTGCAGCGCTACTTCGACCCCAAGGGTCCGGGGCGCTGGGCGATCAAGTCGCCGATCCGCAGCCGTGTCGAGTTCCGTTCGTACAACCTGCTCGACAGCTATGCGCCGCTGGGCAAGTTCGACATCGTGTTCTGCCGCAACGTGCTGATCTACTTCTCGGCCCAGGTCAAGAAGGACATCCTCATGCGCATTCACGGCACCCTCAAGCCCGGTGGCTATCTGTTCCTGGGGGCGTCCGAGGCGCTCAACGGCCTGCCTGACCATTACCAGATGGTCCAGTGCAGCCCGGGGATCATCTACCAGGCCAAGTAAGGCTGGGCGAAAAAAGGCCGGTATCCTGCGATACCGGCCTTTTTGTTTTCAAGGTCATCCCTTTCAAGGTCTTTGGGTGCGAAGATTATTGACCGAGTGAGGGCCACCAAGTGTTCGCCGCAACCTTTGCAGCGCCTATAAAACCGAGCGCCGCCCGCGCGGCGCTCGGTCTGATAGGCGCTATAGCTCTGGCGTCGAACACCTTGAAAGGGTTGGTTTTCAAGGTGGAATAGTCTGCGATGGCGTGTCAGAACGCGTAGCGCAACCTGGCCGAGAACACGTCGGCATCGAAGCCCGACTTGCCCATGTAGTCATAGCTGACGCCGACGCTCACCGCTCCCAGCTTGTAGTCAGCCCCCAGCCCGGCCTCGTAGCTGTTGCGCGCCACGCTGGCGCCATGGCTGACGAACGGCGTGGTGCCCAGCACGAAGGTCGCGGTGTTCTGCACAGGATCCGCGGCAAAGTCGTGGTAGGCCATGACTTTCAGCTGCGGCTCCAGGATGCCGGCGCCAAGCGGCAGTTGGCTGGCCACGCGCACGCCGGCGCCCAGCTCGATGGCCTCGTAGCGCTGCGCCTCGACCTTGAGTGCGGCCGACGAGCCTTTCTCGTTGAAGCTGTCGATGTCGACGCGGCTGTAGCGCGCCGCCAGGCGCGGCTCGACCAGCAGTCGCGGATCCGGCTGCCAGCTATAGCCGCCCACCAGGTTCAGGCCCAGCAGGTTGCTGTCATAGTCCGACTTGGCCCGGGTGCCGGCGATCTCGCGCTTGCCTTGGTTGTCGTTGAAGCCGTAGGTCAGGCTGGCATCGACGAAGTAGTTGTCCAGGGTGTAGCTGCCATACAGCGAGAAGGCGTGGCTCTGTACCTGGGTCTTGTTGCCGCGTTTGCCGTTGATGTCGGTGTCGATGAAGCTGTAGGCCGCGCCGAGGGTGAGCTGGTCGTCCAGCTGGCCATCGGCACCGACCGCCACGCCGCGGCTGTAGGCGTTGTAGCCGGCAATGCCGTCGCGTTGTTGCTGGCTGGCGTCGCTGTACAGCGACTGCATCCACACGCCGGAGGCGCGGCGTGCCTCGTCGGCGCGAGGGGCGTGCAGGCTGCTGGAGCGGTTGTCGATGGCGTTGCCGATCAGGCGCTGGCTGGCCAGGGCGGCCTGGCGCGCGCCGTCGCTGACGTCCGGCGCCAGTTGCTCGGCGAGCCTGGTCAGTTGCGCTTCGTCGGCGCTGGCGGCGGCGAGGAACAGTGGGTCCTGGTTGCCCAGGCGTGCCAGCAGGCCGGCTTCGGCCAGGTTGCCCAGGGCACGCTGTGCATTGCTGTCGCCACCCTGTTGCGCGACGATCTGCTCAAGGTCCTCGGTCGGCTTGGTGCTGACGGTGACGTAGACCTTGTTGTCATCGAGCGTGCTGCTCAGCACGTTGAGCATGGCCGAGGTGCTGGCGACCTGGGGCTTGGCGTTGACCTGCAGGCCGTTGGCGTCGAGGACCTGCACCTGGCCGGCCTCGAGCAGCAGGTAGCGGCTGCCGCTGGCCTCGAAGTCGGTGTCCTCCGGCTCCAGCAGGATCCGCGCGTTCTGGGCGAACTCGGCGATGCCGCTGACCTTGAGCACCGCCGTGTTCGGGTCGGTACTGCTTGCCAGCCACAGGCCCAGCGCCGAGTTGTCGGCAATCCTCAGGTTGCCGTCGAGGGTGGTGTGAAGGCTGTGCAGGGTGAAGGTAGTGGGTGGCTCGCTGCTGTCGCCCACATCGATCCAGCCACCGTTTGCCAGGCGGATGCTGTTGCTGCCGGGGGGGCCGTAGGCGACGCCATAGGTGCTGTCGCCTTCGACCTCGATGTTGGCCAGGCCGACAAGGTCGCCGTAGACCTTGCTGCCCTGGCGCAGGATCAACTCGACCGGGCGGTTGCTGGCGGTGGCGTCGATGGCGGTGTTGCCCCAGATCGTCCCGCTGTTGAAGATGTTCAGTGCGCCGTTGGCCTTGTACCAGGCCGACAAGCCTGTGCCGTCGAAGGCGGTGTTGCCGATACGGATGGCGGTTGTGGTGGCTGTGATCCTGCCGCTGTTGACCAGGTGGCGGTCCATGCTGTCGACCAGGGTGGCGCCGTCGAGCGCGATGGCCTGGTCACTGGCGAAGATCCGACCGGTATTCTCGATGCCGGCCAGGATGGTGGGCCGGTTGCTGGTGCCTGCAGTGGCACTGATGGCAACGGCGCCAGGGCCGGATACATCGATGTTGCCGCGGTTGACGACCTTGCCTTCCAGGCTGGCGCCCGCCAGGTTGATGCCGCGTGCGTCCCTGCCTTCGACGGTGATGCTCGCGCCATCGGCGTTGATCACATCGCCGTGCAGGACAGTGGCGCCGCTCGGGCTGGACAGGTCGATGCCGTAGGTCGGCCCGCCATTGAAGTAGGAGATGCCGGTGCCGACCCTGAGGCTTCCCTCGTTGGTGAGATCGCCGTCTACCAGGGTGCCTTGCAGGCGCAAGGCCGCGCCATCGAGGCTGGTGGTTTTCACGTTGCCGCGATTGTACAGGTAGCCGCCGATGCTGCTGTTGGCCAGGCGGATGCCGTCGCTGCGGTTGACCATGTCGACCGTGCGCTGGTCGTTGTCGTTGATGGCACTGTTGAAGACCAGGTCGCCCATCACGCGGGTATTGGCGAGATTGATCGCGTCACGTCGCAGGCCGGTGTAGCTGCCAGTGAATTCGAGGTCTGCGGGGTGGCTCTGGTTCTGCTCGGCGTGGCCGGCATCGGTCAGTTGAATGGTCTCGGCCAGCGAGGGCAGGGGGCTGGCGCCGATCAAAAGGGCCAGGAGGGTCTTGCGTGCGTTAAGCGGTGGCACGGTTTCGTTCCTTTGAAATCGTAGAGCAAGCAGTGCGCATCCATGCGGGCGTATGACCGTAACGGCTGGGGCTTTTCGCCACGACAATGCGCGGGGGGGGCGAATGCTACCGTGGATGATGGCAGATTGGCATTGTTGTTTGACGTCAATTTTTTGTTTTGCCGCTTTTGCCGCCTGCCAATTGCCGCTTGGTGGTGGTGTGGCGGAAGCACTTTGCCGCTTTTCTGGCATCACCAGCGCCCTGATACCTGGGTAGCCCCCGGTTTACTGGGGTTGCGCTGGTTGGCACAGCCCTTGCTAAAGCCTAAGCCAACGAAACTCTGGTCAACCTTTGAAGGTTTCCCCGATATGAGCATCAGCTTCGACAAGGCGCTTGGCATCCACGAAAAGGCATTGGGCTTCCGCGCCCAGCGTGCCGAGGTGCTGGCCAATAACATCGCCAACGCCGACACGCCCAACTACAAGGCGCGTGACATGGACTTCTCGTCGGTACTCGCCGCCGAGGCCGACAAGCAGCAGAAGGGGCGCATCGCCCTGGACCGTACCAACAACCGCCACATCGAGGCCGAAGGCCTGGCGATGATGGACGACACCCTGCAGTACCGTACGCCGATGCAGCCGTCGATCGACCAGAACACCGTGGATGCGCAGATCGAGCAGTCGAACTACGCGGAAAACGCCGTTGGCTTCCAGGCCAGCTTCACCCTGCTCAACAGTAAATTCAAAGGGCTGGTATCGGCCCTGCGTGGAGAGTGACCATGTCCCTTGCCAGTGTCTTCAACATCGCCGGTAGCGGCATGAGCGCGCAGAACACGCGCCTGAACACCGTTGCCTCGAACATCGCCAACGCCGAGACGGTGTCCTCGAGCATCGACCAGACCTACCGCGCCCGCCATCCGGTGTTCGCCACCACCTTCCAGAACGCGCAGAACGGCATGGGCCAGTCGCTGTTCGAGGAGCAGGGCGAGGCCGGGCAGGGCGTCCAGGTCAAGGGCATCATCGAGGACCAGAGCAACCTCGAGGCCCGTTACGAGCCCAATCATCCGTCGGCGAACAAGGACGGCTACGTCTACTACCCGAATGTCAACGTGGTCGAGGAGATGGCCGACATGATCTCCGCCAGCCGTGCGTTCCAGACCAACGCCGAGCTGATGAACACCGCCAAGACCATGATGCAGAAAGTACTGACCCTGGGTCAGTGATAAGGAATCCCGACCATGGCAGTCGAAAACCCCAGCGTGAACCTCAATGATGTGCTGACAAAATCCGGGGTCAGCACCGGCACCAAGAAAACCACCACCGAGCCTGTCGACAAGAATGCGCTGGGCAAGGATGCGTTTCTCAAGCTGCTGGTCACCCAGATGCAGCACCAGAACCCGCTGGATCCCCAGGACAACGGTCAGTTCATCGCCCAGCTGGCGCAGTTCAGCAGCCTGGAAGGCATCCAGACCCTGAACAGCTCGGTCAACTCGATCATCAGCGGCATGGGCTCGTCCCAGGCGCTGCAGGCCTCCTCCCTGGTAGGGCGTTCGGTGATCGTGCAGAACGACAAGGCCCTCTTCGATCCGAAGGAAAGCCTCAATGGCCAGGTGGTCGTGCCGCAGAACATCACCGACGGCAAGGTGACCATCAAGGACAAGGATGGCAACGTGGTCAAGACCATCCAGTTGGGCGAGCAGAAGAAAGGCACCGCCGATTTCATCTGGGACGGCACCAACGACAAGGGCGAGAAAGTCGAGGCGGGTACCTATACCTTCACCGCCACCACCACTGTCGACGGCAAGTCGCAGGAGATGTACACGATGCTGCCGGCCAAGGTCACCAGTGTCAGCTTCCAGAACGGCGGCGAGATGATGCTCAACCTTGCCGGGATCGGCAAGCTGGGCATCTCCAAAGTACAAACCATCGGAATCTAAGGCCGCTAGCACGGCATAAGGAGTGAATGCATGTCTTTCAATATCGGCCTTAGCGGTCTGTACGCAGCCAACAAGAAGCTGGACGTCACCGGCAACAACATCGCCAACTCCGAGACCGTCGGCTTCAAGTCGTCGCGCGCCGAGTTCGCCGACGTCTACGCTGGCGCCAACCGCCTGGGCGTGGGCAAGAACCAGGTCGGCAACGGCGTGCGCCTGGCCACGGTTTCCCAGCAGTTCGGCCAGGGCGACGTCAACAACACCGGCAACGTGCTGGACATGGGCATCCAGGGCCAGGGCTTCTTCGTCCTGTCCGACAACGGCTCGCTGAGCTACACCCGCGCCGGTGCGTTCCAGACCAACAAGGACGGCTATGTCGTCACCTCCGATGGCCTGGGTCTGCAGGGCTATGGGGTCGATGCCAATGGCAAGATCATGAAGGGCGTGCTGACCGACCTGCGGATCGATACCTCGGCAATGGCGCCGAAGGCGACCACCCTGATCGATCAGGGCATCAACCTGAACTCCTCGGCCCCCGACATTCCGCTGCAGGTCCCGGACAATTCCACGCCGCCCGTGATGGTGCCGAACAAGCCGTTCGACCCGAAGGATCAGAGCACCTACACCAAGTCGTTCCCGACCAAGGTGTACGACAGCCAGGGCAACGAACACGTCATGGAGCAGTTCTACCGCAAGACCGGCGAGAACCAGTGGACCATGTACACCCTGGTGGAAGGTCGCAACCCTTACGATCCGAGCAAGACCACGCCGCTCATTGGCAACATCGACTTCAACCCCGATGGCAGCGTCAAGGCCATGACCGCCAGCCCCGACAACGTGCCGACCACGCCGGTGGGAGCGTTCGACTGGAGTGTGGTCAACAACACCTTCACCATGAAGGGCTGGATCCCGGCCGCCAAGGACGCCGCGGGCAACTGGGGTTCCAACGGCTCGGTGGGTAACGCCGACGGCATGCGTCTGTCGATGAACAGCACCACCTCCTACAACCTCGAGACCGCGCGCAGCTCGCAGTCCCAGGACGGTTATGCCACGGGTGTCCTGTCGAACCTGTCGATCGACTCCACCGGCGTGATGTTCGCCAGTTTCAGCAACCAGCAGTCCCGCGCCATCGGCCAGGTAGCCATTGCCAGCTTCGCCAACGAGCAGGGCCTGCAGCAGGTCGGCGGTACCCGCTGGAAGGAAACCTTCTCCTCGGGTATTCCAGGTATCGACGCGCCAAAAACTGGCACCCTGGGCTCGGTGGAGTCCAACTCGCTGGAGGCTTCCAACGTCAACCTGACCAAGGAGCTGGTCGAGCTGATCAAGGCGCAGAGCTTCTATCAGGCCAACGCCAAGACCATCTCCACTGAAAGCACCATCATGCAGACCACCATCCAGATGACCTGATGGTCGCTGGCTGAGCGTTTGTCGACGAACCCCTTTGCACGAAGGGGTTCGTCGTTTTCGAGGAGAGGCTCCATGAAAAAGTTGGTCGCTGCCGCTGTTGCGGCGCTCTGCCTGCTCCAGGCGCAGGCCGCGATGGCCCCCTGGTGGCGCTGGGAGAGCCAGGCCGATGGGCGTCTGGTGTGTTCGCAATGGTCACCTGGCGAGGGCTGGAAACGCTTTGCCGGGCCGTTCGACAATGCCGGTTGCAGGTCGCTTTGACCCAAGGCAAAAATTGATGGCTTGAGGCCATCGATTGGCGGATTTGCTTCAGGTATGATCCGCGTCATTCCATTCGTTCGAGTGGCTGGCAAGCGTCATTTTCCAAGGATCGGAACTCTTGAAAAGCAGTAAGGATACTGGCGCGCGCGTGCTGCCGGCGCCGCTTCGCGTGGCCTTGAAAAAGGGCCTGGTCGGCGCAGCCCTGTTCTCTGGTGTGATCAACCTGCTGGCGTTGATCGGCCCCCTGTTCATGCTCGAGGTCTATGACCGGGTCATCCCCAGTCGCAGCCTGCCCACCTTGGTGGCGCTGGGGCTGCTGGTGGCGGGTGCGTACCTGGTGTTCGCCGTGCTCGACATCATTCGCTCGCGGGTCATGTCGCGTATCGCTGGAGCTGTGGACGGAGCGCTTTCGACGCAGGTGTTCAGGATCATCGCCGGCACGCCGCTGAAGATCGCCCTGGACCAGGATCCGCTCAAGCCCGCCCAGGAACTCGAACAGATCCGCGCCTTCATCGCCGGCCCCGGGCTCATGGCGTTCTTCGACCTGCCGTGGATGCCGGTGTACCTCGCGGTCAGCTTCTACATCCATCCATCACTGGGCTGGCTGGCGTTGGGCATGATCGTGCTGATGGTACTGCTGACCTGGCTCACCGACCGTGGCACGCACCAGGCCATGCGCGACAGCGCGATACTGGCCAGCCAGCGCAATCGCCTGGGCCAGCAGGCCCATGGTGGTGCCGAAGTGCTCGCCGCGATGGGCATGACCGAGCGTGCCGCTGCACGTTGGCAGGTGCTGCAGGAGCAGTACGCCACGTTGCAGCGGCGCAGCGCCGATGTCGGCAGCTTCTATGGCGGGATCACCAAGGCCCTGCGCCAGTTGGTGCAATCGGCGTCCCTGGGTGTGGGTGCCTGGTTGGTGATCGGGGGCGATCTCAGCGGCGGTGCGATTGTCGCCGCCTCGATCATCGTTGCCCGCACCCTGGCCCCGGCCGAGCAGATCATTGGCACATGGCGCAGCCTGGTGTCCGCGCGATTTGCCTGGCAGCAGTTGCGCGGCGTGCTGGCGATCTTTCCGGCACCCGCGCACAGGACTGCGCTGCCGACTGCTCGCAGCCAGCTGCTGGTGAGCGGCCTGTGTGTGGCGCCGCCGGGCGTGCAGCGGCTGGTGCTGCAAGGGGTGAATTTCAGCCTGGCTGCCGGCGGCTCGCTGGCGGTGATCGGCCCCAGCGCCTCGGGCAAGTCGTCGCTGGCGCGGGCCTTGGTCGGCGCGTGGCCGGCGCTGCGCGGCCAGGTCTGCCTGGATGGCGCGGCACTGGAGCTCTGGCCGGATGCGGCGCGGGCGGTCATGACCGGTTACCTGCCGCAGAGCGTCGATCTGTTCGAGGCGAGCGTGGGGCAGAACATCGCGCGTCTGGATCCGCAGGCCGATGCCGCGGCGATTGTCGCGGCGGCGCGTCAGGCCGGCGTGCACGAGTTGATCCTGCAACTCCCGCAGGGCTACGACACGCCGGTCGGCGAGGGCGGCGTCAATCTTTCGGCAGGGCAGCGCCAGCGTATCGGCCTTGCCCGTGCGTTGTATGGCGAGCCGTTCCTGGTGGTGCTCGACGAGCCCAATGCCAACCTTGATGCCGAGGGCGAACGGGCGTTGGCCCGGGCGATCGAGGGCGTCAAGGCGCGCGGCGGGGTGGTGGTGGCCATCGCCCACCGTTCCGGGCTGCTGGCGGTGATGGACCAGGTACTGGTGCTTGAGCAGGGGGCGCAGGCGGCATTTGGCCCGCGCGATACCGTGCTGGCGCGACCGGTGACGCTCGCCGAGCCGCGAGTGGTCAAGGGAGGTGTGCAGGCATGATGCGGATCGATGATGAGCAGGGGCTGCTGCGTTCGCTGCGTGGCCGCCTGTGGGCCGGTGCCGGGGTCGTGGTGGTGTTGCTGGGCGGCGCGCTGACGTGGTCGGCCGTCACTGAACTGGCCGGTGCGGTGATTGCGCCGGGGGCGGTGGCGGTGCAGGACAGCGTGAAGAAGGTCCAGCATCCCAGTGGTGGCGTGGTGGCGCAATTGCTGGTTGGCGAGGGGCAATCGGTGCAGGCCGGTGACGTGTTGCTGCGACTGGACGCGACCTTGCAGGAGGCCAGTCATGCCATCGTCGCCAAGGCCCTTGACCAGGCCTTGGCGCGTCAGGCTCGGCTCGAGGCGGAGCGCGATGGCCTGGCGCAGGTGGACACGCCGTCACGGCTTGTCGCGCGCGAGGGTGAGGCGCAGGTGCAGGCGGTGCTGGCCAGTGAGCGGCAGTTGTTCGTCGACCGCCGCCAGTCACGGGACGGGCAGAAGCAGCAATTGCGCGAGCGTATCGAGCAACTGACCCAGACCATCGCCGGTCATGACCTGCAGCAGCGCACCAAGGGCGAGGAAATCCGCCTGATTGATGAGGAATACCAGGCCGTCAAGATCTTGCAGAAGAAGGGCCTGATGACCCTCGACCGGGTCAATGCCCTGGCCCGCGGCATCGCTCGCCTGCAGGGCGAACGTGGCCAGTTGGTCGCGGCCATCGCCGAGGCGCGGGCGCGCATTGCCGAAACCCGTCTGGAGCTGTTGCAGGTGGACCAGCGGTTCCGCGAACAGGTTTCCGGCGAGCTGCGTGACCTGATGGCGCAGCAGGGCGAATGGGTGGAGCGCGAGGTCGCTGCGGCCGACCAGCTCAAGCGCATAGAAGTGCTGGCGCCCAGTGCCGGGCGGGTCCAGCAGTTGGCGGTACACACCGTGGGCGGTGTGATCTCGCCGGCCGAGACCCTGATGCAGATCGTCCCGCTGGACGACGAACTGTTGGTCGAGGCGCGCATCAGCCCGCAGGACATCGATCAGGTCGTGCTCGGCCAGGAGGCGTTGCTGCGCTTCAGTGCGTTCAATCGCGCGACCACCCCCGAAGTGCTCGGGCGGGTGGTGCGTCTCTCCGCCGACCTGGTGACCGACCCGCAGAGCGGGCTCGGCTTCTACCGCGCCGGCATTCATATCGACAAGGCCGAGCAGCGCAAGCTGGACGGCCTCACGCTGGTGCCGGGCATGCCGGTGGAGTCGATGATCCAGACGGGTCATCGCACCGTGCTGTCCTATCTGCTCAAGCCAGTAGGCGACCATGCGCAACGGGCATTCAGGGAAGGATGAGCGTCGACCGGAGGGTGGGCGCTGTCATGCAGGGATTGTTCAACCATTGGCAAGGAATCAGTAGACATGGCTGTTATCCAGGGAACCGAAGGCGCCGACAATCTGGTCGGTACCAGCGCGGACGATCAGATTTTTGGCAAGGGTGGCGATGACATCATCAATGGCGGTGATGGTAACGACACGCTATACGGTGGCGCGGGTGCCGATCGCTTCATCGGTGGTGCGGGCAACGACACCGTGTCGTACACCGATGCCAGTGCCGGCATTACCCTGAACTTCAAGACCGGCGTGCATACCGGTATCGCCGCTGGCGATACCTTTGAAAGCATCGAGGTGTTCCAGGGTTCGAACTACGCCGACACCTTCATCAGCGATGCGCGCGCGCAGACCTTCAATGGCGGCCTGAACGACACGATGGACTATTCGCTGTCCGACCAGTCGGTGACGATCACCATCGACAACACCGGCGGCAAGGGCCAGGGCGGCGATGCCGAGGGCGACAAGTTCACCGGCATGTACAGTGTCATCGGCAGCAGTCAGAACGACACCTTCATCATGCAGGCGACGGGTTCGAGCAAGAGCTTCGCCGGTGGTGCCGGCAACGACGTGTACTACCTGCATGGCGCGGCCGGCGTGTTCGAGCAGGCCGGTGGCGGCATCGACGAGGTGCGCACCTCCCTGGCCAGCTACACCCTGACCAG